>JBDHSS010000413.1:0-2934 GCA_039808205.1 Paracoccaceae bacterium
AAGGGCAAGGGCTATCCGCCGGCCGAGGCGTCGGCCGACAAGTACCACGGCGTCGCCAAGTTCGACGTGATGACCGGCACGCAGCAGAAGAAGCCGACCAACGCGCCGTCCTACACCAAGGTCTTCGCGACCTCGCTCATCCGCGAGGCGGAGGCGGACGAGCGCATCGTCGCGGTGACGGCGGCGATGCCCGACGGCACCGGGCTCGACCTCTTCGCGCGGCGGTTTCCGCGACGGACCTTCGACGTCGGCATCGCCGAGCAGCATGCGGTGACGTTCTGCGCCGGCATGGCCGCGGGCGGGATGAAGCCGTTCTGCGCGCTCTACTCGACCTTCCTGCAGCGCGGCTACGACCAGGTGGTGCATGATGTCGCCATCCAGCGGCTGCCGGTGCGCTTCGCGATCGACCGGGCCGGGCTCGTCGGCGCCGACGGGCCGACCCACGCCGGCGCCTTCGACATCGCCTTCCTCGCCTGCTTGCCCGACTTCGTGGTGATGGCGGCGGCGGACGAGGCGGAGCTCGTGCACATGGTGGCGACCGCGGTCGCCATCGACGACCGGCCGTCGGCGTTCCGCTTTCCGCGTGGCGAGGGCGTCGGGGTCGAGATGCCGGAGCGCGGCGTGCCACTCGAGATCGGCCGCGGCCGCGTGGTGGTCGAGGGCCAGGGCGTGGCGATCCTGTCGTTCGGCGCCCGGCTCGCCGCCTGCCTGCAGGCGGCCGAGGCGCTGGCCGCGCGCGGGCTCCGGCCGACGGTGGCGGACGCGCGCTTCGCCAAGCCGCTCGACCGCGCGCTGATCCTCGAGCTCGCGGCCAACCACCAGGCGCTCATCACCATCGAGGAGGGCTCGGTCGGCGGCTTCGGCAGCCACGTCGCCCAGCTTCTGGCCGAGGCCGGCGTCTTCGACCGCGGGCTCCGGTTCCGCTCGATGGTGCTGCCCGACAGCTTTATTCAGCAGGACACGCCGGAGCGGATGTACGAGGCCGCGGCAATGAGCGCCGCCGACATCGAGGCGCGGGTGCTCGACGTACTCGGCATCGCCCGGGTCGGCGCGCGCCGCGCCTGAGGCGGGCCTCAGGCGGCGTCGTCCGGCACCTCCACGGCGAGCACCTCGAGTTCGACCGGCTCGCCGCGCAGCCTGAGCGTGACCGAGCTGCCCGGCACCGCCCCCATCAGCGCACGGGCGACCGGGGCGGCATAGGCGATGCGGCCGGCAGCAGGATCGGCCTCGTCCTCGCCGGTCAGCGTCACGGTGCGGGTCTCGCCGTCCTCAGTGCGGTAGGTGACGCGGCTGCCGAACTGCACCGCGGGATCGGCGGGATCGGGCGCCGTCAGCCGGGCCGTCGCGTGCCGCAGCGTCCAGTAGCGCTGATCGCGGCGCAGCCGGGCCGTCTCTCCCTCGTCGGGACCGGCGGCGAGCGACGCCTCGATCGCGGCGACCCGCGCGGCGATGTGCCGGAGGCCCCGCGCGGTGACGAGGTTCGGCAGCGAGCTGACCGGCAGCTCCGGCAGCACTTCCGGCCGCGACCCGTCGTCCTCCTTCACGAATGCCCGGCTCATCGCGGCGTCCTCCCGGCATCGAGGCTAGCGCGGCGTATCCGGGCCGGCAATCACTCCCGAAACGGCCCAAGGGCACTCCTCGCCGGCAGGACGGTGCCGCTCCCGGTGGATCCGG
Source organism: Paracoccaceae bacterium (assembly GCA_039808205.1). Classification (GTDB taxonomy): domain Bacteria; phylum Pseudomonadota; class Alphaproteobacteria; order Rhodobacterales; family Rhodobacteraceae; genus Amaricoccus. The sequence continues at coordinate 1,675 of JBDHSS010000413.1, forward strand.
CCGGCGACCGGAGCTTCGGGCGCTGGCGCTCGACCTCGCCAAGCAGGCTCAGCGCGCGCGCCGGCGCGGGCGGCCGATCCAGAGCGCGAAACCCGCGGCCAGGAGCACCAGCGCCACCGGCAGCGCCAGCACGAAGCTGCCGACCGGGTGCCAGAGCCGGCCGCCGGCCTGCAGCGTCGCGATCATGCTCGCATGGGCGTTGGGCCAGCGCGCCGCGATCATGCCGCCAAGCGTGCCGGGACGGTAGGCATAGCCCTGCCCGATCGTTGCCTGCCAGTCGACGACGGCGAGCCACGCCGCGGCGGCGATCAGGACGACGGCGAGGACGGTGCGCATGGCGTTCACGGGGCTCGGCTCGGGCTCGGGGCGGCGGCGCGGTTGACCACGCCTCGGCGGCATCGTTAACACCAAGGCTTAACGAAAGCCGAAGGACCGATCCCGATGCTGCAGGATTTCGCTAGGCGCACCACGCCGGACACCGGGGCGCCGCGGACGGCGGCGTTGCGCGAGGCGATGGCGAAGGCCGGGGTCGATGCCTTCCTGATCCCCCGCGCCGACGCGCACCAGGGCGAGAACGTCGCGGCGCGCGACGAGCGGCTGGCGTGGCTGACGGGCTTCACCGGATCGGCCGGCTTCGCCGTCGTCACCCGTGACCGCGCCGCAATCTTCGTCGACGGCCGCTATCGGCTGCAGGTACAGGGCCAGGTCGATACCGGCATCCTCGAGGTCCGGCGCATCCCGGAGGACACGCTGGCCGACTGGCTCATCGAGGCGCTGCCGCAGGGCGGCCGCGTCGGCTACGATCCGTGGCTGCACACCGCGAAGGAGCTGTCCGACCTCGGCGAGAAGCTCATGGACCGCCAGCTCGGGCTCGTGCGCTGCGCCAACCTTGTCGATGCGGTCTGGCAGGACCAGCCGCCGCCGCCGGCGCGCCCGATGCTGGCGCAGCCGGACGCGCTCGCCGGGCGCTCGTCGGCCGAGAAGCGGCGCGAACTCGCCGAGCGGCTGGCGAAGGCGGACCTCGCGGCGGCGGTGCTGACCCTGCCCGATTCGATCGCGTGGCTCCTCAACCTCCGCGGCTCGGACATCGCGCGCACGCCGGTGGCGCTCGCCTTCGCGATCCTTCACGCCGACGCCTCTCTCGACCTCTTCACCGAGCCGGCCAAGCTCGACGCGGGCCTGCGTGCGGCGCTCGGCACGGCCGTGCGCGTGGCGCCGCCCGACGGCTTCGGCCCGGCGCTCGACGCGCTGAAGGGCCGG
>JBDHSS010000414.1:0-2931 GCA_039808205.1 Paracoccaceae bacterium
CATCGCCGGCGCGGCGATGTCGACGAACTCCATGCCCGGGAACTCGGACTTGAGCAGGTTCAGCGTGTCGATGTTGATGTGATCGAACTCGATTCCGAGCCGCTTGACGCCGCCGGTCAGGGTGCGCACGGCGTGGAAATAGTTGTCCTTCTGCCAGTCGGTGTAGGTGACGTTGCCGCCGAAGGTGCGCCGCGCCGGCTGGCCCCCGTCGATGCCGGCCGAGATCGAGGTCGAGGCCTCGGGGGTGACGACGAGGCCGTAGCGCCGGCCGAAGTAGCAGAAGAGGAAGTCGGAGTAGTAGTTGATGTTGTGGTAGGAGGTGAAGAGCGCGGCATCGATCCCCGCCTTCGCCATGACGCTCCGCAGCGCGTCGAGCCGGCGCTGCATCTCGGCAGCGGAGAAGGTTGGCTTTACCTTCGGGCCGTTCTTGGTAAAGTCCTGAAGGCGATCGCGGGTAAGCAGGGCCGCGTCCATGATGGGTTTTCCTCCGATTTGATGATGGGCGAAATGTCCGGCTTTGCGCCTCTCTTGTCAAAAGACGGTTTCTCAGGGCAGCATGAGGTGAACTCATGGAAGACAATGCATGGCCCAGGCTCCGCTCGGCGCACTGCGGGTTTTCGAAGCGGCCGCACGTCACGGCAGCTTCAGCCGGGCCGCCGACGAACTCTGCGTGACTCAGTCGGCTGTAAGCCATCAGATCCGCAGCCTCGAGGCTTGGCTTGGAGCTTCGCTTTTCGAGCGGCAGGGCAATCGGGCAACGCTGCTGCCGCACGCCGAGACGCTGGCGCAGGCACTTACGCGTTCGCTCGCCGACATAGAGGACGCCTGCAGCCGGGCACGCCGTGCCGGCGGGCCGCCAAGGCTCACCATCGCTGCGATACCGTCGGTGGCGGTCTGCTGGCTCATACCTCGGCTCGGCGAGTTCCGGCTGCTGGCGCCGGCGACGGAGGTGCGCCTGGTCTACGCGTTCCATGGTCAGCCGATCGAGTTCCGTGACGTCGATGTAGCGATCGTGTTCGCGGCCGATCCACCTGCACCCATGGGTGCAGTGGTCGAGAGATTTCTTTCCGGGGTGACAGCGCCCGTCTGCGCTCCGCACCTCGGACTAGATTGCTCCGCGACCGGCGCAGACATGGTGCGCGCTGGACTTCTGCACGATTCGGACGCGACGGGCTGGCGAGCTTGGCTGCAAGCAGAGGGTGAACCGGACGGTCTTGCTTGGGGACCGGTGTTTGAGGATTTCAACCTGCTTCGGGCGGCAGCCCTCGCCGGCCAGGGGGTCGCACTATGTCCGCTGGCCATCGTGGCAGACGACCTCCGCGAGGGACGACTGGTTCAGCTTTCGAAACGAACGATCCGCGCGGAATCGGCATATTATGTCGTGATCCGCGATGATGAGGGCCTGTCCTCGTCTTCGGTGGTCAGGCTATTCCGCGACTGGCTATTGTCCACCGAAGCCGATGGAGCACGGCAGTTCGATCATGCCGATGCGACGGTCCGAGCCCAAAGCCAGCCATAGATTCGCCGGAGCACGCGGTACAGGCGTTCCTTGAAAATGCTCCCGCGCAAATGGCGCGAGAGCATTTCAACAGCTGAGGGTTGCTGTCAGAGACCTTTGCGTCCGAGCCGGTAGCTGCCGACAATGTCGGCCCAACTTGCCCCGCGCGACGTGGCGAGGAACTGGTCCTCGAAGCCGCTGTCAATCTCCGCCTGCCGATGGCTCTGGAGGACGACCGCGCGCATCAGCACGACATAGAGGACGAGGCCAAGCGGAAAGTCGACGACGCCGGAGAACTGGTCGGTCGACGGCGTCACTCGCGCCTCGGCGCATCTCGTCAGCCGCGACTCCGAGAACCGCCCAACCTACGGCGGCACGCCCTCCGACAGCGCCGTGGTGCAGGCGATCCGGGAGTTGAAGGCCCGGGGCTACCGCGTCACCTTCTATCCGTTCATCCTGATGGACGTGCCCAGCGACAACGATCTGCCCGACCCGTACTCGGACGGCGCCGCAGCGACCGGCCAGCCGACCTATCCCTGGCGCGGCCGGATCACCTGCTCGCCAGCGGCGGGTTATGCAGGGAGCCCGGACAAGACCGCCGTCGCAGGTAGCCAGGTCGCCGCCTTCTTCGGCGACGCGCAGCCGTCGGACTTCGACGTCGACGACGAGCGCGTCGACTGGGACGGCGATCCGGACGACTGGGGCCTGCGCCGGATGATCCTGCACTACGCGCATCTCTGCGCCGCGGCGGGCGGGGTCGACGCCTTCCTGATCGGCTCGGAACTGCGCGGGATCACCCAAGTGCGCTCAGGGGCGTCGTCGTATCCGGCGATTGCCGAGCTGATCGACCTCGCGGCCGACGTGCGGTCCGTCCTCGGCGCCGGCACGAAGCTCAGCTACGCCGCCGACTGGTCGGAGTATTTCGGGCACCATCCGCAGGATGGCTCGAGCGATGTCTTCTTCCACCTCGACCCACTCTGGGCCGACGAGGCGATCGACTTCGTCGGCATCGACAACTACATGCCGCTCGCCGACTGGCGCGACGGGCTCGACCATCTCGACGCCGAGAGCGCCGACGCGATCACCGACCGCGGCTACCTGCGCGGCAACGTCGAGGGCGGCGAGGGCTTCGACTGGCACTACGCCAGCGCCGCCGATCGCGAGGCGCAGGTGCGGACCCCGATCACCGACGGCGCGCACGGCCGTCCGTGGGTGTTCCGGTACAAGGACATCCGCTCCTGGTGGTCGAACCCGCACCGCAACCGGCCGGGTGGGGTCGAGAGCGCCGGCACGACGGCGTGGGTGCCGGAGAGCAAGCCGATCCGCTTCACCGAGATCGGCTGCCCGGCGGTCGACCAAGGACCGAACCAGCCGAACGTCTTCTATGACCCGAAGTCGGCCGAGAGCTTCCTGCCGTACTTCTCCCGCGGCTG
>JBDHSS010000415.1:0-2924 GCA_039808205.1 Paracoccaceae bacterium
GCGGTCCTTGCCACGGCGTCGATCGACGGCATCGAGCTGACGATCGACCCCGAGGTCATGTCGCCGGAGATGATCGAGGTCATCCGTTCCGGCCGCTACGAGCAGGCCGAGGCGCGCGAGATCCCGCGCATCGTGCAGCCGGGCGAGCGCATCGTCGAGCTCGGCGCCGGCATCGGCTTCATCTCGATCACCGCGATGCGCACCGGCAACGTCGAGGCGCTGACCTCCTTCGAGGCCAACCCGCGCCTCCTGCCGCTGATCCGGCGCAACGCGGCGCTGAACCGGGTGCGCTTCGAGGTCGAGAACGCCGTCGTCGACCCGCGCGAGGACGGCGGCACCCGGCCGTTCTACATCCGCAAGGACTTCTGGGCCTCGTCGCTGGCGCCGGGACCGTGGCCCTTCGTCGAGGAGGTCGAGGTGCCGCAGGTCGCCTTCGCGCGCGTGCTCGACCGCTGCCGCCCGTCGATGCTGATCGTCGACATCGAGGGCGGCGAGGAGTTCCTGTTCCACGACGTGCCCCTGACCGGCGTCAAGAAGATCTACATGGAGCTGCACCAGCAGGTCCTCGGCCGGATCGGCATGAAGAAGGTCTTCGACTTCATGTCGTCGCGCGATTTCCACTACGACCAGTGGCATTCGCAGGGCGGCGTCGTCCTGTTCAGCCACGTCCTGCGCTAGCGGCAGCCGACGGGGACGCGACGGGGACGGGACGCGCATATCGAGTGGCGCGGGTCGCGGCGGGAGCTGCCGGGACGCCGCGATTGTGAGGGCAAGGCTTCGAGATGCTTCCTAACCTGCTTTGCATCGGCGCGCAGAAGGCGGGGACCAGCTGGCTCTTCACCCAGCTGCAGGCGCACCCCGGCGTCTGGATGCCGCCGATCAAGGAGCTGCACTACTTCAACCACCTGTTCGTGCCGGAGAACCGCAAGTGGACGAAGTGGCACCTGCGCCATTCGGTCAATGCGGCGCTCAAGCACTACGTGACCCGCAACGACGAGCTCTACCTGCCCTACCTGCAGTATCTGGTCGAGCTCGGCGCGCGCGAGCCGTTCACCGAGGGCTGGTATCGCCGCGCCTTCGATCTGCCCGCCGCCGCCGGCAAGATGGTGGGCGACATCACGCCCGAGTACTCGACGATCCCCGACGAGGGCATCGGCTACCTGCGCTCGCTCCTCGGCGCGCCGAAGATCCTCTACCTGATCCGGAGCCCGGTCAGCCGGGCGCTGTCGCAGCTCAAGATGAACGTCTCGCGCGCGGCGAACGGCCCGCTCGCCGAGGCGGAGTGGCTGGAGAAGGCCGAGCAGTGGGACATCGCCAACCGCGGCGACTATGCGACCTACGTGCCGCGCTGGAAGCGGCACTTCGCCGCGGGCGACCTGCTGTTCCTGCCCTACGGCCGCATCGCCCGGGATCCCGAGGGGGTGATGCGCGAGATCGAGGCCTTCCTCGGCCTGCCGCCGCACACCTATCCGCGCCTGGTCGAGCGGGTGCACAAGACCCGGAGCTTCGACGTGCCGAAGAGCGTCACCGCCCGGCTCGAGGAGAGGCTCGGGCCGCAGACGGCCTTCCTCGAGGCGGAGTTCGGCGCGGAATTCGCCCGGCTGACCTGAGGGGGAGAGATGCGCCTCGCCTTCCTCATCCTCGCCCACGACCGGCCGGCGCAGGTGCTCGAGCTCGCGCGCACCCTGGTCGCCGCCGCCAGCGACGGCGTCGCGGTCATCCACTACGACGCCCGCTCGCCGGCATCCGAGTTCGCCGTGCTTCAGGCGGCAGCGGCGGCGGAGCCGCGCATCCGCCTCGTCGCCGCCCGCGTCGCCTGCCGCTGGGGCAGCTTCGGGCTGGTCGAGGCGCCCCTGAACGCGCTTCGCGAGATCGAGGCGGCCGGGATCGAGCCAGCCTACGTCATCCTGCTCTCCGGCGCCTGCCTGCCCTGCAAGCCGGTCAGGTCGCTCGAGCGCTACCTCGCCGAGAACGCCGGCCGCGAGTTCATCGAGGTCGCCGACGCCTCCTGGGTCGGCAACGGCTGGCGCGACGAGCGCTGGAAGTACCGCTTCTGGTTCGACCACAAGACCCAGCACACCGCCGAGTGGCTGTCGTTCCAGCTGCAGCGCCTGTTCGGGCTCGCGCGCCGCTTCCCGCCGGGGCTCACGCCGCGCTTCGGCTCGCAGTGGTGGGCGCTGAGCTGGGACACCTGCCGGGCGATGCTCCTCGACATGGCGCGGGATCCGGCGCGCCTCGCCTTCTTCCGCAGCGTCTGGATCCCCGACGAGATGGTGATCCAGACCTGGGTGCACGCGCTCGTCAGCCCCGGCGAGATCGCCGGGCACGGGCTCACCCACTTCCAGTTCAGCAACCGCGGCAAGCCCGTCGTCTTCCAGGACGACCACGCCGACTATGTCGGCAGCCTCGACGCCTTCTTCGTGCGCAAGGTCTCGCCGCGCGCCGAGGCGTTGCGCGCCGCCTGCCTCGCGCTCGCCGCCGCACCCGACGACGGCGCGCCGTTCGGCCCGATCGGGCCGCGCCGGGCCGACTACCGGGTGAAGGTCACCGCCCAGACCTGGTATCCGGGGCCGGGGCAGATCTTCTACCGCGACCAGCAGGTCGACATGACCGACAGCGTGCTCGCCGGCGCTACCGAGCCCTACGTCGTGGTGCTCGGGCCGCCGGCCCTGGCGCGCGCGGTGGTGGCGGCGCTGCCGGCGGGCGACTTCACCCGGCTCGGCGCGGTCTTCGACCCGGCCGAGGTCGACCTCGGCGCGGACGACGCGGACGGGAATGCCCTGCGGGCGGAGATCGGCGGCCTCGGCCGCGGCGACCGGGCGATCCGCGACATGCACCCGGCGCTGTTCCTGACCCGGCTCCGCGCCCGCTGCCCGCGGGTGCCGGCGATGGCGTGGTCACCGTTCGACGCGCCGCGGCTCCTC
>JBDHSS010000416.1:0-2923 GCA_039808205.1 Paracoccaceae bacterium
AGCGGCACCATGCCGTCGTCGGCGGCAGCGTCGATGTTGAGCGTGGGCAGGACGATGCCCTCGCCGCCGTCGGCCGCCGGGTCGGCCTCCTGGGCGCGGGCCGTGGTCGCGAGGACGAGAATCACGGGCATCGCCGTGCTGAGGAGAAGGCGTCGCATAGGTCCCCCGAAGCTGGGGCTGCCTGCCTGAGAAGCTTCGGTGGGTCGCCGTGTCGGCGGCCCTGATGCCGGCTGCTGCCGGTCACGTCAAGGGAGGCGAGAGATGGGTCGACGGACGTCCCAAGTCAGAATCCGCGGTTCTTCCAGGGAAATGAGGGCGCCACCCCTCTGTGGGGGCGGGTCGTGAAAACGCGGATTTCACACGTGAAATAACTGGTAATCAATTGAAATATATGGATTTAATCTTCAATAATTTTCATTAACTCGAACCACTTGGAGCGCGCCAGGCGTGCGGCATGCATTCACCGGTCCGATTGCTGGCTATATAGCGGAGGGAAGCGTGTCGTTGTCAAACAATATAGATCCACGCGCCATAGATACTTGATGATTTCATTAAACACCACCTTGGAGAGATGATGGTGGAGCGAAGATGGCAGCGTCCCCGCTCCCAAGAATATCTACTCTGGCGCCAGCCATCTTTCGATCTCGTCGATCACCTCGTCCATCAGCCCGCTCGTCGCTTCCGGTCCGGTCATCCGCAGCACATACCCGTCCCGCGTCACCTCCCGCCGGATCGTCAGTCCCGGGCGCGGCCGGGCGATGCGGCGAGGACGGCCGCGGGATTCGGGCTTGAACGGGGCCGGGACGCCGTCGCTTTCGTCCGGCTCCGTCGTGACGAAGCGTTCCGACTCCACGAGGTAGGGCAGGATCGCCGACCATTGGGCGTCGGGGTTCTTCAGGCTCGTGGACTCGAGGGCGAGGGTGATCGGCTCCTCGAAGCCGTTCCTGAGGGCGGCGCCGATCCGGAGGAGCTGGCGGAGCGAGAGGCGTTCGGGCTCGGTCAGGAGGGGCCCGAGGCTCGCCACCACCCGGGCGAGGCTGCGCAGGCGCGAGCGCTTCACCGCGGTCGCGGTGGGGTGGAGGCCGTCAATCGCCGCCTCGATGGTGGGGAAGGCCTGCCACTCCACCGCCACCGTCGCCATGCGGCCCTGCTCCCACGGCGAGAGGTCGGCGCGGATGGCGTTCTCCTCCACCATGGCGGCGAGGCCGGTGGCGAGGTCGGGGAGCGGGCGGAGGAAGGCGGGGATGCGGGCGAAATGCCCGAGGCCGAGGGCGCCCGCGAGCTCGCGGTGGGCGGTGACGCGGCGGAGGCCGGAGACGATGCCGTAGCGGCGGCCGCCGGTCGCGTGGGCGAGCTCGAAGAGCTCGACGGGGAGGCGCAGGCCGTGGGCGAGGATCGAGTCGCGGAGCTCGCGCAGCGCCTCCGGGGCAAGCGCGGTGCGGTCGCGGGGGATCGCGGCGTCGTCGATCTCGGCGAGCGGGATGAGGTGGACCTGGGACGGGGGCTCGGCGGGGAGGAGGGGCTGGGCGGGCTGAAGCTGGGCGGGCATGGGCGTCCTTCCGAATCGCGGGCTGGGCGGGAGGATGCGCGGGGATGGGGCGGGGTTGCGGGAACGGAAGCTGGCGCGGGCGGTGCCGCGATGGAGAAGGCGCCCGGCCGGGTGCTGGGCGAGACGGTCACGGAAATCCGTCCACGTCTGCCCTACCGAGGGGCAGGCGCGAGTCCGCGCCCGCCGGGGCAGCCACGGACGGATTGGCGCCCTTCCGCAGATGTCTTCGCCCCCGAGGGCCTCGGCGCGTCCCGCGCTCCCCGCCCTCGGCCCGGTGAACGCGGTGCGTTCGCTTGTCGGGCCAAGACTTGCGGGCGCAGCCCGCTGCGGCCGGCCACGTGTCGCGGCTGCCTACTCCGCCGCCTCTACCCGCGGCGCCGGGGCGTAGTTCAGGATCGAGGCGAGCCAGCGCTCGACCTCGGGGATCGGCATGCCCTTGCGGCGGGCGTAGTCCTCGACCTGGTCGCGCTCCACGTTGGCGACCCCGAAGTAGTAGCTCTCCGGGTGCGAGAGGTAGAGGCCGGAGACCGAGGAGGCGGGCCACATGGCGAAGGCGTCGGTGAGCTCGACGCCGGTCGCGGCGGTGGCGTCGAGCAGGCGGAAGAGCGTCGCCTTCTCGGTGTGGTCGGGCTGGGCCGGGTAGCCGGGGGCGGGGCGGATGCCCTTGTAGGGCTCGGCGATGAGCTCGTCGGGAGTGAAGCGCTCGCCGGGGGCGTAGCCCCAGAGCTCGCGGCGGACGTGCTCGTGCATGCGCTCGGCGAAGGCCTCGGCGAAGCGGTCGGCGAGGGCCTTGACGAGGATCGCCGAGTAGTCGTCGTTCGCCCGCTCGAAGCGCTCGGCGATCGTCTGGTCGGCCATGCCGGCGGTGACGACGAAGGCGCCGAGGTAGTCCGGGGCCTCCGGCGCGACGAAGTCGGCGAGGGCGACGTTGGGGTGGCCGACCCGCTTCGACCGTTGCTGGCGCAGGGTGAAGAAGGTGGCGAGCTCCCGAGCGCGGTCCTCGCCGGTGAAGAGGCGGATGTCGTCACCGACGGCGTTCGCCGGCCAGAAGCCGACGACGGCGCGCGGGCGGAACCACTTCTCGGCGATCACCTGGGCGAGCATGCCTTGCGCGTCGGCCCAGAGCGCGCGGGCGGCGGGCCCTTGCGCGGGGTCGTCGAGGAGCGTGGGGTAGCGGCCGCGCAGCTCCCAGGCCTGGAAGAACGGCGTCCAGTCGATGTAGCGGGCGAGCTCATCAAGGCTCCAGTCGTCGAAGGCGCGGGTGCCGAGGAAGGAGGGCTTTGGCGGCGCGTAGCCCCTCCAGTCGATCGGGAACGGGTTCGCGCGGGCGGTGGCGAGCGGCAGGCGCTTCTTCTGGCGCTCGGCGCGCTCGTG
>JBDHSS010000417.1:0-2919 GCA_039808205.1 Paracoccaceae bacterium
ACATGGAGATGATCGCCTTCGGCAGCAGCCCGGTGACTCCGACCGAGTTCAGGACGACGATGATCATCGGCGCGATGGCGAGGATCGGCACCGTCTGGCTCGCGATCACCCAGGGCATCACGCTCGCGTCCATGGTGCGCCCGTGCACGATCAGCGTGGCAAGGACGATCCCGAGCCCCGCCCCGAGCCCGAAGCCCGCGAGCGTCGCCGCGAGCGTCACCCACGCGTGATGGACGAGGCTCCGCTTCGAGGTGGGCGCCACCTCGACGGTGGTCTTCCAGAGCTCGGCCACCACCTGGTGCAGCGCCGGCAGCCGCGGCCGCTCCTGCGCCATGGTGGCGACGACGAGTTCGCCCACCCCGAGCGTCCGCCCGTCACGCTCCGCCTGATCGCGCGCCCAGGGCGCGTTCAGCACCACCGCGAGGCCGTACCAGAGGACGACGATCGCCGCCACGACGGCGAGGACGGGAAGCGCCCGCCCTTCGGCCCGCGGCACTGCGCGCCGGGCCGGGCCGGCCGCCACTCCGCTCGTTCCGCTCGCCATGCCGCGCCGCCAGAGATCGCCTCGATCCAGCCGACGTTAGCAAGAAACCTCGCGCCGTCCACGCCCCTTCGGGGCCGGTCCCGGCGCGGCTGCCCTAAGCGGCGGTCTGCCGCTGCGGGCCAAGGGGACCGTAGTCGAATTCGGCCGTCGCCGGGCCGAAGCGGCGGAGCGTCTCCGGCGCGTCGAAGGCGTCGAGTCGGAGCTCGATCAGGAACAGCCGGTCCGCGTCCTCGGCGAGCGCCAGCGCCGCGGCGCGCTCGGCCTCGGTCTGCGCCACGCGCACGTGGAAGTTGCCGCGATCCGAAAGCACCGCCGGCAGGCCGGCATAGTCCCAGTTCGCCACGTCGTTGTAGGCATCGGTCATGCCGAGGATGAACCGCTCGATGGTGTAGCCGCGGTTGTTGAGGAGGAAGATCACCGGCTTCCGGTCGAGGCGCAGGAGCGTCGATAGCTCCTGCGCGGTCAGCTGAAACGAGCCGTCGCCGATGAAGAGCAGACTCCGCCGCTCCGGCGCCGCGAGGCAGGTGCCGAGCGTCGCCGGCAGGGTGTAGCCGATCGCGCCCCAGATGTTGCTGGCGATGTACTGGACGTCCGCCGGCAGCACCTCGCGGGTGAGCCCGATGTTCGAGGTGCCGGACTCGGCGAGCACCACGTCGCCGGGACGGATGAAGTTCGCCATGCGCGGCCAGAGCCGGGCCTGGGTGAGCGGCCGCACGCCGCCGAACTCCGCCTCGCCAGCGGCGTTCCGCCGGTTCGACGAGCGCTGCCGCGACGCGGCGGGCAGCCGCGCGAGGAGGGCGGTGAGGAGCGCCTTCGGCTCGACGCCGTAATAGATCTCCCCGGCGATCTCGATCGAATGGTCGCCGAGCGCCACGGTCGCCGCCGGCAGACGGGCGGTGAAATGACCGGAGGTCACCTCGATGAGCCGCGGCGCCGCTGCGATCAGGCAGTCCGAGCCTTCGACGAGCGCCCGGGCCTCCGGCGCCGAGGCCGCGCCGCCGTAGAGGCCGCAGGAAAGCTCGTGCGCCTCGGGCAGGATCGCCTTGCCGGTCATGAGCGCGGCAAAGCGGGTGCCAGTCGCCTCGGCGAGCTCGAGGAGCTCGCCCGCATAGCCGAAACGCTCCGCGTCCATGTCGACGAGGATCGCCGGCGCGCGCGCGGCGTCCCAAAGCCGGGTGAGATGCGCGAGCGCCGCTGCGAGCCGCTCGTCGCTCGTCACCCACCTGGGCAGAAGCGGCATCTCGGGCGCCTCGATCTCCACGTGTGAAACATCGGAGGGGAGCTGCAGATAGACCGGCCGCCGCCTCTCTACCGCGGTGCGGATCACCCGGTCGATCTCGGCCGCCGCGGTCTCCGGCGCCAGCCGCGCCTGCGCGGCGGTGAACTGCGCGACGCAGGCCATGACGTCGGCGTAGTCGCCGGTGCCAAGGGTATGATGCAGAGGCAGGCCCTTCCGCATCTTCTCGAGCGGCGGCGCCCCGGTGATGCAGATCACCGGCACATGCTCCGCCGCAGCGCCGGCGATGGCGCAGATCGCGCTGAGGTCGCCCACCCCATAGGTGAGGAGCACCGCCGACGCGCCGCGGATCCGCGCGTAGCCATCCGCGGCATAGCCCGCGTTCAGCTCGTTGCAGCAGCCGACGAACCGGAGCCCGCCGTCGCGACCGATCTGATCGAGGAACTGCAGATTGAAGTCGCCGGGGACGCCGAGGACATGGCCGATTCCCACCTCCTTCAGCCGCGAGATCAGGAAGTCGCCAACCGTCGTCCTCATTGCCATGCTCCGCACTGCCGATCGTTCGATCATGCCGCGTTCCGAGCGCAAGGTGGTTGCAAAGTGCGCGACAAACCCCGGAGATTGGGCAAGCTTGACGCATCAACGCCGATTCGACGCATGGATCTCGCATGGACAACTTCGACCTCGCGATTCTCCGGGCCTTGCAGCGCGACGGCGCGATGACGAACGGCGCCCTCGCCGAAGTTGTTCATCTCTCGCCGTCGCAGTGCTCGCGCCGGCGCCAGGCGCTCGAAGCAGCCGGGATCATCGACGGCTACGCCGCGCGGCTCGACCGCCGCAAGCTCGGCTTCGGGCTGCACGCAATAGTGCGCGTCAATCTCGAGGGTCACGGCCAGGACACCGCGCGCGACTTCGCGGCCTTCATCGCCCAGTGCGACGAGGTGCTGGCGGCCTACTCGGTGTCCGGGGACGCCGACTTCGTCCTCGACGTCTGCGTCCGCGATCTCGAGGCCTTCGCCGCCTTGGTCCACGACCGGCTGCTGCCGCACCCGCTCGTACGCCAGATCCGCTCGGAGATCGTGCTGAAGACGATCAAGGAGAGCCGCGAACTGCCGCTCTGAGCCCCGGGCTCAGGCCG
>JBDHSS010000418.1:0-2909 GCA_039808205.1 Paracoccaceae bacterium
TCAACCTGCCGCCGATCATCGGCCTCGGCACCGGCTCGGGCTTCGAGTACCAGCTCCTCGACCTCGAGGGCCGCGATCCGGCCGACCTCGCCGCCGTCGCCGGCGGCGTCACCGTCGCCGCGGCGCAGGATCCGCGCCTCGGACCGACCTTCACCACCTTCTCCGCCGCCACGCCGCAGCTCTACCTCGACCTCGACCGCGAACGCCTCCAGACCCTCGGCGTCTCGGTCAGCGACCTCTTCTCGGCGCTGCAGGGCACGCTCGGCTCGGTCTACGTCAACGACTTCAACCTCTACGGCCGCACCTGGCAGGTCAGGATGCAGGCGCGCGCCGCCGATCGCGCGGCAGTGGCCGACATCGACCGCATCCACGTGCGGAGCGCGTCCGGCGACATGGTGCCCGTCGGCGCCGTCGCCCGGGTCGAGCCGCGACTCGGCCCGCAGTCGATCGTCCGCTTCAACAACTACCGCGCCGTCACCATGAACGGTGGCCCCGCGCCCGGCGTCGCCTCGGGCGAGGCGCTCGTCGCCATGCAGGAGCTCTCGGCCAAGGTCCTGCCGCCCGGCTACGGCTACCAGTGGTCCGGCACCGCGCAGCAGGAGCTCGAGGCCGCCGGGCAGACCACGACGGTGCTCGTGCTGGCGATCCTGTTCGCCTACCTGTTCCTCGTCGGCCTCTACGAGAGCTGGACGATCCCGGTCCCGGTGCTCCTCTCGGTCACCGTCGGCATCGCCGGCTCGCTCGTCGCGCTGCTCGTCGCCGGCATTGCCTTCGACATCTACGCTCAGATCGGCCTCGTCGTCCTGATCGCGCTGGCGGCGAAGAACGCGATCCTGATCGTCGAGTTCGCCAAGGCCCGGCGCGAGAACGGAATGCCGATCACCGAGGCGGCGATCGAGGGCGCGCGCAGCCGCTTCCGCGCGGTGATGATGACGAGCTTCGCGTTCATCGCCGGCCTCTTGCCGCTGGTCTTCGCTACCGGTCCCTCGATGCTTGCCCGTCGCGCCGTCGGCACCGGCGTCGCTGGCGGCATGGTCGCGTCGGCGCTCCTCGGCATCTTCCTGATCCCGGCGCTCTACGTCGCGTTCCAGACCGCGCGCGAGCGGGTGAAGGGCCTGCGCGGCGGCACCGCTGTCGGGGGCGAGCAGTAGCGTCGGCGGCGTCTACCGCGCGCGCAGGGTGCGGCCGAGCGACCGCAGCATGCCGAAGAAGGTGATCGTCCACGCGCCGAGCGCGATCCAGAAGAACGTGCGCGGCACGCCCGAGAGAAAGCCGAACGCCATCGCCCGGTCCATCTGCCAGGTGGAGGCGGCGTACATGCCGAGCGGAAACACCGCGCCCCAGTAGAGCGGATCGTAGCGCAGCGGAAAGCGCTCGAACCCGTGCCGCCAGACCCCGAGGATCAAGAGCATCGGGATCCACCAGGTGCCGGTCGCCCAGTAGAAGACGGTGAAGCCCTTCAGGAACGGCAGGAGCGAGGTCAGGAAGGGGGCGTGCGGCGCGTTCAGGATCAGGAGCGAGCCGGCGAGCGTCGAGATCGCCATTGCCCCCATGTTGATCCAGTAGGGCGGCGCCAGATCGCCGGGCGAGAAATGGAAGAAGGTGTAGCGGTAGAAGATCAGCGACATCATCCAGATGTAGAGCATGCCGCCCCAGAGCCACATCGAAAGCGCGAGGAGGTTGAGCTCGAGCCGATACGGCTGCTCGATCCGCGCGGCGAGGAGCGCGCTTGTGACCGAGATCGCCTGTGTCGCCACCACCGCGAGCAGCCAGCTGCCGCTGATGCCCTTGTCGAGCGCCGGCTTGTCGCGCCGCACCGTCAGCGCGGTGAAGATGGTGTAGGTCAGGCAGACCCAGAGCAGCACCGCCACGAGCCACAACGTCGTGCCGACGACGACGGCTTCCTCCAGGATGAAGAACTGGCTCGCGACGATGCCGGTGCCGGCCACCGTGGTGAAATACCCCGGTCCGGTCAGGTGGCTGACCATGTCGCCGAAGAACCGACGGGGGTAGCGCCACGCCCTAAGCGCATAGAGCACGCAGAGCGTCACGTACTGCACGAGGTTGAGATAGAAGAGCGCGAACGCCAGTCCCGGGTGCTGCATCATGAAGGCGGCGAGCGAGATGATCCCGGTCGCCATCACCAGCCCGAAATAGGCCGGAGCGAGATCCGCCAGCGTAGCGCCCTTCGGCGCGGCCACCGAGCCACCACTCTCGACGGCGCTGCTCACCCGCCGACGCCCGGCGCAAGACCGACGCAGCGACGTGCCCTCCGCCCAGAAACCATCGCCCCCCTCGCGGCAAAGACGCCGCCGGCGACGCTGACCGAAAGGCAGGTCCCGGTCAATCCCGGCGGCGAGCGCCGCTCAAGACGGAAACGACACGCTGTAGGTTCGCGCGAAACGCTGCGCAGGCCGTCATTGCTTACGCGGTCAGAATGGACCTCGGTTTGGAGTGGGCCCCCCGCAGGCCTATCGCATTTGACCGATGATGGTTCTTGCGAAGTCGTCGGACCAGCCTGACGGCTTCCGCTTCCGGGTGACGCCGAGCGTCGGGCGGGATCGTCGCATGAGGTTGAGGGTGAGCTTCCGGAGGATGGCGAGGTTCTCGGGTCCGTTGTCCTTGCGGTTACGGGCGCGGTCCTCGTCGAAGGCGGTGTCGAGCAGCCAGTGCAGTCGGTTCTCGATGCCCCAGCGCCTGCCGGCCGACCAGCCGCTCGAGCGCCGCGATCCGCGCCTCGTATTCCTGGATCAGGTCGGCTGCCCGCGCGTCGTCGTCGAACGCGCCCGCCTCGTACTTGCCGACCCAGACCCGGGTCAGGTTGCGCGAGATGTCGTGGCGCTTCGCGAGCCCGTGCAGCGTCTCGCCGGCCAGGAATTCCTGAGCGACCTGACGCTTGAACTCGATGC
>JBDHSS010000419.1:0-2907 GCA_039808205.1 Paracoccaceae bacterium
CGTCGGTGGCGATGCCGCGGATCAGCTCGACGAGCTGCATCACCGGCACCGGGTTCATGAAGTGGAAGCCCATGAACCGCTCCGGGCGGTCGGTGCCGCTCGCGAGGCGGGTGATCGAGATCGAGGAGGTGTTGGACGTCAGGATGGTCTGCGGCGCCAGGTGCGGCACCAGCGCCTTGAAGATCCGGTGCTTCAGCTCCTCGCGCTCGGTGGCCGCCTCGATCACGAGGTCGGTCGCCCCGATCGCCGCGAGTTCGGGCTCGATTCGGATGCGCGCGAGCGCCGCGTCGCGCTCCTCGGGGCTGAGCCGGCGGCGGCTGACCTGTCGCTCGATGTTGCCGGCAATGATGCCGGGCGCGGCGGCGAGCGCGGCTTCCGAGACGTCGTGAAGCTCGACATCGAAGCCCGCGAGGGCGAAGACGTGGGCGATGCCGTTGCCCATCTGGCCGGCGCCGATCACGCCTATACGCTTGATCTCCATGGATGTCCTGCCCCGCGGTGCCGCCCGCGCCACCATAGGGAGCGTGCAGGGGGGGCGCAACGCCTTTCCGGGAACCGCCTGGGGACCGCCGAAAGGCGCACGGCGGCGGTGGCGGCGAGCCCGGACTTCGGCTATGGGAGTCGCAGGACGTCACTCCGCCGGCGCGCTCTGCCGGTCGCATTTCAAGTGCCGAGAATGATTCGCAATCCGATCCTGCGGGGAGTCAACCCCGATCCGTCGATCTGCCGCACTGGGAACGACTATTATATCGCCACCTCGACCTTCGAGTGGTATCCGGGGGTGCAGGTCTATCACTCGCGCGACCTGGTGAACTGGCGGCTGGTTGCGCGGCCGCTCGACCGGGCGAGCCAGCTCGACCTGCGCGGCGAGCCCGACAGCTGCGGCGTGTGGGCCCCGTGCCTCAGCTTCGCCGACGGGCTCTTCTGGCTGATCTTCACCGACGTGAAGCGATACGACGGCAACTTCAAGGACGCGCACAACTATCTCGTCACCGCGCCGGCGATCACCGGGCCGTGGTCGGATCCGGTCTATCTGAACTCCTCGGGGTTCGACCCGTCGCTCTTCCACGACCAGGACGGGCGGAAGTGGTTCCTGAACCAGCAGTGGCGGCACCTGACCGACAGCGTGGGTGGCCGCCCGCGGCATTCCGCCTTCGACGGCATCCTGCTGCAGGAATACGACCCGGTGGCGCGGCGGCTGACCGGGCCGATCAGCAACATCTTCCCCGGCTTGCCGCACGGCCTCGTCGAGGGGCCGCACCTGTTCCGGCGCGGCGACTGGGTCTATCTGACCGTGGCCGAGGGTGGCACCGGCTACAGCCATGCGGTGACGATGGCGCGCTCGCGCACGGTGCGCGGGCCTTACGAGCTGCACCCGGAGACGTTCCTCCTCACCTCCAAGGACGCGCCCGACGCGCCGCTGCAGCGGGCCGGCCACGGCCAGATCGTCGAGACCCCGGACGGCGAGAGCTACCACACCCACCTCTGCAGCCGGCCGTTGCCGGGCACGCGGGCGAGCCCGCTCGGGCGCGAGACGGCGCTGCAGCTGCTCGCCTGGGGCGAGGATGACTGGCCGCGGCTGGCGCACGGCGGGCTGGTGCCGGCGGTCGAGGTGCCGGCGCCGCGCGGCGCGCCGGAGCCCGAGCCGGACACGCCCGTCGAGTACCGTTTCGACGGCCCGAGCCTGCCGGCCGATTTCCAGTGGCTGCGCACGCCTTACCCTGAGCGCCTGTTCACGCTGACCGGCGAGGCGCTGCGGCTGACCGGGCGGGAGTCGATCGGCAGCTGGTTCGAGCAGGCGCTGGTCGCGCGACGGCAGCAGCATTTCCGCTACCGCGCCGAGACCCGGCTCGCCGCCTTCCAGCCTGACACCTACCAGCAGGCGGCCGGGCTCACCACTTACTACAACCGCCACAAGCTGCACTTCCTCGCGGTGAGCTTCGAGGCGGGAATCGGCCGCTGCCTGATGCTGATGTCCTGCCCCGGCGACTGGCCCGACGCGCGGCTGCAATTCCCGATCGCGCCGGTGCCGCTGCCCGACGGGCCGGTAGAGCTGGCCGTCGAGGTCGATGCCGCGCGGCAGCAGTTCTTCTGGCGCGCCGGCGGCGACTGGATGCCTGTCGGCCCCGAGCTCGACGCAGGCGTCCTCTCCGACGAGGGCGGGCGCGGCGAGCACGGCTCGTTCACCGGCACCTTCGTCGGGATGGCCGCCTTCGACACCTCGGGCCGCGCCCGAACCGCGGACTTCACCCGCTTCAGCTACGCGCCGCGATAGGATCAGCGCCGCGGCGGTCCGCCCACGTCGCTCATCTCGATCACGCCGAGCTCGCGCAAGAGCTTGCGCCGCATCGCCTGCTCGAAGTCGGCATAGTCGTTCGCGGCCTCGACGAACGCGCCCGGCCCCTGCACCACGAACTGCCGGTAGTAGCGCCCGAGCGCCTCGACGTTCGAGCCGATCACCAGGCCGTTGATGGTGATCGCCGCGGTCTGCGCATAGTCGCGCCGCGCCACGTCCGGCGCCACCCCGTCGTTGTTGGTGCCGTCGCCCGACACGTCGAGCTTGTGCTCGCCGCACTCCGGCCGGTCGGCCAGCCGCCGTCCGCCGTAGATCAGCGCCATGCCGAGCGCGGTCGGGAACTGCTCGAAGCTGCGCCCCTGCGCCGCCAGCCGCGCCGCGACGCCCTCGAGGTCGGCGGCGCTCGCGATCGTCACCCAGTCCTGGCGGATCACCTGCTGCTGCCAGCCGCTCCACTCGTAGACCAGAAGCTTCACCGGCGCTTCGGGCGAGGCCAGGAACGCCTCCGCCACCTCCGGCGCCACCAGCGCCGCAGCGAGCCCCGCGGTCTGCAGCTTGTACTCGCGCGCGTCGACCGACGACGACACGTCGAGCGCCAGCGCCAGCGCCAG
>JBDHSS010000420.1:0-2907 GCA_039808205.1 Paracoccaceae bacterium
CTCGCCCAATTGCAGAATGTCATGAAAGAGGTCGGATGATGGCGATCCAAGCCGCTGAGATTTCCGCGATCCTGAAGCAGCAGATCCAGAACTTCGGCCAGGAGGCCGAGGTCGCGGAGGTCGGTCGGGTGCTCTCGGTCGGCGACGGAATCGCCCGCGTCCACGGCCTCGACAACGTCCAGGCCGGCGAGATGGTCGAATTCCCCGGCGGCATCCGTGGCATGACGCTGAACCTCGAGGTCGACAACGTCGGCGTCGTGATCTTCGGCTCCGACCGCGACATCGGTGAGGGCGACACCGTCAAGCGCACCCGCTCGATCGTCGACGTGCCCGTCGGCAAGGGCCTGCTCGGCCGCGTCGTCGACGCCCTCGGCGACCCGATCGACGGCAAGGGCGCAATCCAGGCCACCGAGCGCCGCGTCGCCGACGTCAAGGCGCCGGGCATCATCCCGCGCAAGTCGGTGCACGAGCCGATGGCCACCGGCCTCAAGGCGATCGACGCGCTGATCCCGATCGGCCGCGGCCAGCGCGAGCTCATCATCGGCGACCGCCAGACCGGCAAGACCGCGGTGGCGCTCGACGCGATTCTGAACCAGAAGGTCTACAACGACGCCGCCGGCAACGACGAGAGCAAGAAGCTCTACTGCATCTACGTCGCGGTCGGCCAAAAGCGCTCTACCGTCGCCCAGCTCGTCCGCAAGCTCGAGGAGACCGGCGCGATCGAGTACACCACGATCGTCGCCGCCACCGCCTCCGAGCCGGCGCCGATGCAGTACCTGGCACCCTATGCCGCCTGCGCCATGGCCGAGTACTACCGCGACAACGGCATGCACGCGCTCATCATCTACGACGACCTCTCGAAGCAGGCCGTCGCCTACCGCCAGATGTCGCTGCTCCTCCGCCGCCCGCCCGGCCGCGAGGCCTACCCGGGCGACGTCTTCTACCTGCATTCGCGGCTCCTCGAGCGGGCGGCGAAGCTCAACGACGACCACGGCAACGGCTCGCTGACGGCACTTCCCGTCATCGAGACCCAGGCCGGCGACGTCTCGGCCTATATCCCGACCAATGTGATCTCGATCACCGACGGCCAGATCTTCCTTGAGTCCGAGCTCTTCTACCAGGGCATCCGCCCGGCGGTGAACGTGGGCCTCTCGGTCAGCCGCGTCGGCTCGTCGGCGCAGACCAAGGCGATGAAGTCGGTCGCGGGCTCGATCAAGCTAGAGCTCGCCCAGTACCGCGAGATGGCCGCCTTCGCGCAGTTCGGCTCCGACCTCGACGCCGCGACCCAGCGCCTCCTGAACCGCGGCTCGCGCCTCGTCGAGCTCCTGAAGCAGCCGCAGTATTCGCCGCTCACCAACGCCGAGCAGGTGGTGGTGATCTACGCCGGCACCCACGGCTACCTCGACAAGATCCCGGTGCGCGACGTCAACCGCTTCGAGCGCGGGCTGCTTGCGCACCTGCGCTCCTCCGACGCGGACCTGCTCGACAAGATCCGCGACCAGGACCAGAAGATCGCCGGCGAGATCGAGAGCGAGATCAAGGCGGTTCTGGACGCCTACGCCAAGACCTTCGCCTGAGGGGGCGGCGCCGGATGGCCGCGCGCGGCAACTGCCTTGACCGGGCCGGCGTTCGCGCCGGCTCGGCCGCATGGCGGGCGGCGCGCACCAACACCGGCGCCGGCTGTGGCGGCACCAGCGCGCTCCCGTCCGGGATGCCGCGCGAGACGGACTGAACGAGGGACCCGGGGACAATGCCCAGCCTGAAGGACCTGAAGATCCGGATCACGAGCGTGAAGTCCACGCGGAAGATCACCAAGGCGATGCAAATGGTCGCCGCCGCCAAGCTGCGCCGGGCGCAGGAGTCGGCCGAGGCCGCCCGCCCCTACGCCAGCCGGATGGAGGCCGTCCTCGGCAACCTCGCCTCCGGCAGCAGCGGCGCCAACGCGCCGCGACTCCTCGGCGGCACCGGCAGAGACCAGACCCACCTCCTCGTCGTCGCCACCGCCGAGCGCGGCCTCTGCGGCGGCTTCAACTCCTCGATCGTGCGCCTTGCCCGCGCCCACGTCATCCGGCTTCAGGCGGCCGGCAAGACCGTGCGCATCCTGACCGTCGGCAAGAAGGGCCGCGAGCAGCTGCGCCGCGACCTGAGCGGCCTCCTCGTCGGCCACGTCGACCTCTCCGACGTCAAGAAGCTCGGCTACTCCAATGCCGCGGCGATCGCTCAAGGTATCCTTCAGCGCTATCACGCCGGCGAGTTCGACGTCTGCACCATCTTCTACAACCGCTTCCAGTCGGTCATCAGCCAGGTCCCGACCGCCCGCCAGCTGATCCCGGCGGTGTTTGAAGCCGCCGAAGGCGCCGGCGGCTCGCTCTACGAGTACGAGCCCGACGAGGGCGCGATCCTCGCCGAACTCCTGCCGCGCGGGGTCGCGACGCAGATCTTCACCGCGCTGCTCGAGAACGGCGCCTCCGAGCAGGGCGCGCGGATGAGCGCGATGGACAACGCCACGCGCAACGCCGGCGAGATGATCGACCGGCTCACCATCCAGTTCAACCGCTCGCGCCAGCAGGCGATCACCAGCGAGCTCATCGAGATCATTTCGGGCGCCGAGGCGCTCTAAGGGGACGGAGACCCGCACATGGCCGAAGCAGCACCCACCGGCAGGATTACCCAGGTCATCGGCGCCGTCGTCGACGTGCAGTTCGACGGCCACCTCCCCGAGATCCTCAACGCGCTCGAGACCGAGAACAAGGGCAACCGCCTCGTGCTCGAGGTTGCGCAGCACCTCGGCGAGTCGACGGTCCGCACCATCGCCATGGACTCGACCGAGGGCCTCGTCCGCGGCGAGAAGGTCTCCGACACCGGCAAGGCGATCCAGGTCCCGGTCGGCGACGGCACGCTCGGCCG
>JBDHSS010000421.1:0-2902 GCA_039808205.1 Paracoccaceae bacterium
TTCGTGCTGCTCTTTCTCGGCTTCTTCTCCTGCGGCTACCAGCTCGCCTTCATCACCGCGCACTTCCCGGCCTTCGTCACCGAGGTCTGCTCGCCGATCCCGGCGGGCGGCGTCCTCGCCGCGCTCGGCATCACCACGACCTCGGCGCTCGGGGCGGTGGCGATCGCGGTGATCGGCGTGGCCAACATCATCGGCACCGTCACCGCCGGCGCGCTCGGCGCGCGCTTCCAGAAGAAGTACCTGCTCGCGCAGATCTACGCCGCGCGCACCGTCGTCGCCGCCGCCTTCATCCTGGCGCCGATGACGCCTGCCAGCGTGCTGGTGTTCTCGGCACTCATGGGCGCGCTCTGGCTCGCCACCGTGCCGCTGACCTCGGGGCTCGTCGCGCAGATCTGGGGCATCCGCTACATGGGGACGCTCTACGGGCTCGTGTTCCTCAGCCACCAGATCGGCGGCTTCATGGGCGTCTGGCTCGGCGGCCGGCTCTACGACATCTATGGCAACTATACGCTCGTGTGGTGGGTGGGCGTCGGCGTCGGCGCGTTCTCGGCCCTCCTGCACCTGCCGATCCGCGAGCGGCCGGCGCTCCCCGCCGCCGCCTGAGCTCGGGCGGGCCGGGCGGCAGGCTTCCACCCTCGGCGACGCGGGGCTTGTCGGCGCAGGCGAGCGCTGGCAAGAGTTGCCTCCTGCGCCCGGAGGCTTCCCATGACGCTGCCGTTCCACGGGTGGCTGCTCGTCGCGCTGCACGTGACGCTGCAGCTCGCCTTCATCGCCCGCGCCCTGCTCTGGCCGCATCGCGAGCCGGCGGCGCGCATGGCCTGGATCACCGTCATCACCGTGACGCCCGTCGCCGGGATGCTGTTCTATGCGCTGTTCGGCGAGGCCAACATCGGCCGACGGCGGCTGGCGCGGCTGCACGCCGCCGAGGAGAAGCTGCCGCCGCCCGAGGCGGTGGGGCGCAGCGAGGGGGCGGATCTCGAGCTGCCCGACCGGCTGGCGGTGCTGTTTCGCATCGGCACCTCGATCAGCGGCTTCGAGCCCGTCGCCGGCAATCGCGCGACGCTGCTCGCCGACTCGAACGCGGCGATCGACGCGATGGTCGCCGACATCGACGCCGCCGCCGAGACGGTGCATCTCCTCTTCTACATCTGGCTGCCCGACAACAACGGCCTCAAGGTCGCCGAGGCGCTGAAGCGGGCGGCGCGGCGCGGCGTCGTCTGCCGGGCGATGGCCGACGCGCTGGGGTCGCGGCTGCTCATCAAGTCGCCGCACTGGCAGGCGATGGCCGACGCCGGCGTCCGGGTGGCGCGGGCGCTGCCGATCAGCTTCCTGCCGGTGCAGCCGCTGCGCGGCCGCGTCGACATGCGCAACCACCGCAAGATCCTCGTCATCGACAACCGGGTGACCTACTGCGGCAGTCAGAACTGCGCCGACCCGGAGTTCCGCATCAAGGCGAAGTACGCGCCCTGGGTCGACATCCAGCTCCGGCTCGAGGGGCCGATCGTGCGGCAGCAGCAGCAGCTGTTCGCCGGCGACTGGATGGCGCACCGGCGCGACGACGACATCTCCGACCTGGTCCGCGCGCCGCTGCCGCCGCCCGGGGACGGCTTTGTCGCGCAGGCGATCGGCACCGGCCCGACGGTGCGGTATTCGGCGATGCCGGAGGTCTTCGAGGGGCTGATGTACGCCGCACGACGCGAGCTGGTGGTGACGACGCCCTACTACGTGCCCGACGAGCCGATCCAGGCGGCGCTCTGCGCCAGCGCCCGCCGGGGCGTGGCCACGACGGTGATCTTTCCCAGGCGCAACGACAGCTGGATCGTGGCGGCGGCGAGCCGCAGCTACTACGCCGAGCTGCTCGCCTCGGGGGTGCAGATCTTCGAGTACGTGGGCGGCCTCCTGCACGCCAAGACCCTGACGATGGACGGCGACGTGACGCTGATCGGCTCGGCCAACATCGACCGGCGGAGCTTTGACCTGAACTTCGAGAACAACCTGCTCATCGCCGACCGCGGCGTGACCGCGGCGGTGCGCGCGCGCCAGGACGTCTACATCGCCGCCTCCCGCCCGGTGCCGGCCGATGCCGTGGCGGCCTGGAGCGTGCGGCATCAGATCTGGAACAACGCAGTGGCGATGTTCGGCCCGGTGCTCTGAGCCGGCCGCGCGTCGCTTGCATCGGCCGGCGGCTTGGGCGACAGGGGGTGGGCGCGCCTCTCCCCGACGGAGCCCCTCGGATGCCAGCCCCCCAGCCTGCCGCCATCGAGGAGCCGTGGGACGCCGCGACCGAGGCGCGGCTGCGCCAGCGGATCGACGGCAAGACCAAGCCCTTGGGCGCGCTCGGCCGCATCGAGGATCTCGCCGCGCGCATCGCCCGCATCCGCCGCTGCCTCGAGCCGCGGCTCGAGGCCTGCCAGCTGACGATCTTCGCCGCCGACCACGGCATCGCCGCCGAAGGCGTCTCGGCCTATCCGCAGGCGGTCACCCGGCAGATGCTCGTGAACTTCCTCGACGGCAACGCCGCGGCCAACGTCTTTGCCCGCGCGACCGGCGCCAGCCTGCGCGCGGTCGATGCGGGCGTTGCCGGCGAGCCGCTCGGCCATGCGCGGCTGATCTCGCGGCGCATCGGCGCGGGCACCCGCAACTCCGCGCGCGAGCCGGCGATGACCGGCCCTGAGCGCGACGCGGCGCTTGCCGCCGGCCGCGCGCTCGGCAGCGACGGCGACTGGCCGGTGGTGTGCTTCGGCGAGATGGGGATCGCCAACACCTCGGCCGCGGCGCTCCTCGCGCACAAGGTCGCCAGCATCCCGCTCGACGATCTCGCCGGCCGCGGCACCGGGCTCGACGACGCAGCCCTCGCCGCCAAGCGCGCGGTCCTCGGCCGCGCCGCCGCGCGCACGGCGCC
>JBDHSS010000422.1:0-2899 GCA_039808205.1 Paracoccaceae bacterium
CGGGCGCGGTGCGCGGGCCGGGGCCGGTGCAGCCGCGGCCGCAGCTGGCGAGCCCGGTGGCCGCGCCGCCCGAGGGCGAGGACTGGCTGCACGAGATCAAGCTCGACGGCTACCGCACACTCGCCTTCATCGCCGACGGCGCCGTGCGCCTCGTCACCCGCGGCGGGCTCGACTGGACGCACCGCTACGGCGACCTCGGCGCCGCCTTCGCCGCCCTGCCCTGCCGCGAGGCAATCGTCGACGGCGAGATCGTGGTGCAGGACGCGCACGGCGTCAGCCGCTTCGCGCTCCTGCAGGAGGCGCTGTCGCGCGGCGCGCAAAGCGAGCTCGTGTTCTTCGCCTTCGACCTCTTGCGCCTCGACGGCTGGGACCTGACCGGCGCCGCGATCGAGCGGCGGAAGGCGCTCCTCCGCCAGCTGCTCGCGGCCGCCACGGCGCGCTCGGCGATCCAGCTCAGCGACCACGTGACCGGCGGTGGTGCTGCGTTCTACGAGGGTGTCTCGCAGATGGGGCTCGAGGGCGTCGTCTCGAAACGCGCTGGCTCGGCGTATCAGCCCGGCCGGTCGAAGACCTGGCTGAAGGCCAAGGCCAAGCTTGTCGGCGACTTCGTGATCGTCGGCTACACGCTTTCCGACAAGGCCGACGGGCTCGCGGCGCTGGTGCTCGCCGACTGGCAGGACGGCGAGCTCGTCTGCCGCGGCAAGGTCGGAACCGGCTTCGATGCGAAGACGCTGGCCGCGCTCCGCGCCCGCCTCGCCGCCCTCGAGGATCCAAGCCTCGCGCTCGCCGGCGCGCCGCGCGGCACGCGCCTGGTGCGGCCGGTGCTGAGCGCGCGGGTCGAATACTCCAACATCACCGCCGACGGCTCGATCCGCCACGGCGTCTTCCAGGCCTTGCGCGAGGCGGCGGTCGGGGGCGCCGAGACGGCGCCGCGGCAGCGGCTGATCTCCGAGGCGGACCTCGCCGGCGTCTGGGTGACGAACCCGACGCGGCGGCTCTTCGGCCGCTCCGGGCCGACCAAGCTCGACGTCGCGGTCTACTACGCCGCCGTCGGCGACTTCATGCTGCCACACCTGTTCGGCCGCCCGGTCAGCCTGGTGCGCTGCCCGACTGGCCGGCCCGCGGACTGCTTCTTCCAGCGTCACCGCTTCATGGGGATGCCCGAAGGCGTCGCGAGCTTCGAGACGCAGACGAGCGACGAGGAGGACCGCACCTACCTGACCCTGGCGACGGCGAAGGGCTACCTCGCGCTGGCGCAGTTCGGCGTCGTCGAGTTCCACACCTGGGGCTCGGAGGTCGCCGACCTCGAGCACGCCGACCGCGTGGTCTTCGACCTCGATCCCGGCGAGGGCATCGCCTGGCGCGAGGTGGTGAACGCCGCGCTCCACGTGCGCGACGAGCTGGCCGGGCTCGAGCTCGTGAGCTTCGTCAAGACCACCGGCGGCAGGGGGCTGCACGTCGTGGTGCCGACGACACGAAATCTCGACTGGAAGGCCGTGCACGCGACGACGGGCGAGATCGCCGCAGGGATCGCCGCGACGGCGCCCGACACGTTCACCACGGTCATGGGAGCCTCGAATCGCAAGCGGCGGATCTTCATCGACTTTCATCGAAACGCCCGCAGCGCCACCGCCATCGCGCCGTATTCGTTGCGCGCGCGCAACAACCTGCCGGCATCCGCACCGCTGTCGTGGGCGGATCTCGAGAAGATCGACGCCCCGGAGGATTTGAACTATGTTTCGCTCCCGGGCCTGGTCGCCGCGTCCGGCGATCCCTGGGCCGCGATCGGCGACTTCGCCCGGGATCTGCCGGCGCCGAAGCGCGTTTAGGGGACAGACGGCGCAGGAGGCGGCGAATGGCACCGAGAGCGAGCTGGAAGGGATATCTGAAGCTGAGCCTGGTGAGCTGCCCGGTGCGGCTCTACCCGGCGACGAGCGCCAACGAGCGCGTGCGGTTCAACCAGCTGCACAAGGACACCCACAACCGCATCAACATGAAGCCGGTCGACCCCGAGCTCGGCCTTGTCGACCGCGCCGACCTCGTCAAGGGCTATGAGTACGAGGACAAGAAGTACGTCATCATCGAGGATTCGGACCTCGAGGCGGTGAAGCTCGAGACCAACCACACGCTGGCGATCGAGGCCTTCGTCGACGCCGCCGAGGTCGACGTCATCTATCAGGACACGCCCTACTATCTCGCGCCCGACGGGGCGATGGCGGAGGAGACCTTCATCGTGCTGCGCGAGGCGATGCGCGGGGCGGGCAAGGTCGCGGTCGCCCGCCTCGTCCTCTCAAGCCGCGAGCGCATGGTGACGGTCGCGCCGCGCGACAAGGGCATGTTCGTCTGCACGCTGCGGGCACCCAACGAGGTGCGCGCGACCTCGGCCTACTTCGACGAGATCCCCGACGAGAAGCCGGACGCCGAGATGCTCGAGCTCGCCGAGGCGCTCATCAAGCAGAAGACGACGAAGTTCGACCCCAAGCAGTACGAGGACCGCTACGAGACCGCGCTGAAGGCGATGATCAAGGAAAAGCTCAAGGGCCACAAGCCGATCATCGCCGCGGCGCCCGAGCGCGGCAACGTCGTCAACCTGATGGACGCGCTGAAGCAGAGCCTCGGCCAGTCGAAGCCCGCCGCGCCGAGCAAGTCGAAGGCCGCCGCCAAGCCCGCCGAGGCCGAGCCCGAAGCGGCGGCCGAAGCGGCGCCGGCGCGCAAGCCCGCGCGCGCCGCCGCGGGCGGGAGCAGCAGACGGAGCAAGGCGAAATCGTGACCGGCTTTCTCGGCGCGGGAGGTGGCGGCGCAGGGCGGCCGGCTGCACCGCGACGCGGCGCGCGGCACCGACATCGTCGTCTTCGGCCGGCGCCTCCTCGCCCGCGCCTCGGAGGCGGAGATCGCCGCG
>JBDHSS010000423.1:0-2897 GCA_039808205.1 Paracoccaceae bacterium
GGGGCCGAAGATCGACGACGAAGTCGCCCGCGGCGATGTCGGCTGCGGCAAGAAAGCGCAGCGGCCGCTCGGGCTCCGGCGCGCCGTCGAAGCGGAAGCCGCCGAAGCGGAAGCCTGGCGCCTCGAAGCTCACCAGCTGCCCGAGCGGCGATGGTGGGATCCCGAGCAGGATCGCCAGCGCCATCTGCGCCTGGAGCGCGCCGAGCGCGCCGACGACGGGCCCGAGGACGCCGGCGGTGGCGCAGCTCGCCGCCTGCGCCGGCAGGTCGGGAAAGACCGCGCGCAGCGACGGCGCCTCACGGCAGAAGCCGCCGACGTAGCCGCCGAGCCCGAGCGCCGAGGCGCTGACGAAGGGGTGGCCGGCGGCGACGCAGGCGTCCGACAGCGTGTAGCTCGCGGCGAAGGAATCCGCGCAGTCGAGCACCACGTCCGCCGCCGCCACCAGCCGCGGCGCGTTCGCCGGGTCGAGCCGGGTGACCAGCGGCACGACCGCCACCTCCGGGTTCAGCCGCCCGAGTGCCGCCGCGGCCGCCTCGGCCTTCGGCCGGCCGAGGTCGGCCTCGCCGTAGAGCGGCTGCCGGTGCAGGTTGCCGAGCTCCACCCGGTCGGGATCGACCACGACGAGCCGGCCGACGCCCGCGCCGGCGAGGTACTGCAGCACCGGCACGCCGAGCCCGCCGGCGCCAACCACCAGCACGGACGCCTGCCCGAGACGCGCCTGACCGCCCGCGCCCACCTCGGGCAACACCGTCTGCCGTGCATAGCGGCTCATCGCGTCGCCTCCACCCAGGCGCGCACGCGCGCCTCGGGATCGGCGGCCAGCGTGATGTCGGTCACCACCGACACCACGTCCGCCCCCGCCGCGAAGGCGCCCGCTGCCCGCTCGACGGTGAAGCCGCCGATGGCGACCAGCGGCACCGCGCCCACGCGCCGCTTCCACTCTGAAACGCGGTCGAGGCCCTGCGGCGCCCAGGCCATCGCCTTCAGCACCGTCGGATAGACCGGCCCGAGCGCCACGTAGTCGGGCGCCACCGCCAGCGCCCGCTCGAGCTCGGCCGCGTCGTGGGTCGAGACGCCGAGCGCGAGCCCCGCCCGGCGGATCGCCGGCAGGTCGGCGGCGTCCAGATCCTCCTGCCCGAGGTGCACGAAGTCGCAAGCCTCGTCGATCGCCAGCCGCCAGTGGTCGTTGACGACGAGCCGCGCCCCCGCCGCCGCGCAAAGCGCCTTCGCGCGGGCGATCTCGACACGGATCTCCGCCTCCGGACGGTCCTTCACCCTGATCTGCACCAGCCGCACGCCGAAGGGCAGGATCCGCGCGAGCCACCCGGCATCCGGCACGATCGGATAGAAGCAGTCGAGCCTCATTCGAGGAACGCCCGGCCGATCTCCGGCGTCGATGCCGCCGCCATGTCGCGCGCCGGCATCGGGTCCGCACCCGCCGCCAGCGCCCCCGCCTCGATCGCCCGCGCGAAGGCCCGCGCCATCGTCACCGGGTCGCCGGCCCGCGCGACCGCGGTGTTGAGCAGCACCGCGTCGTAGCCCATCTCCATCGCCGCCGCCGCATGGCTCGGCAGCCCCAGCCCTGCGTCGACCACCAGCGCCACGTCGGGGAAGCGCGCGCGCAGCGCCCGGAGGCCATAGGGATTGACGAGCCCGAGCCCCGAGCCGATCGGCGCGCCCCACGGCATCAGCACCCGGCAGCCGGCATCGACCAGCCGCCCCGCCACCACCAGATCCTCGGTGGTGTAGGGGAAGACCTCGAAGCCGTCGGCGAGAAGGATGCGCGCCGCCTCGACCAGCGCGAACGGATCGGGCTGCAGCGTGTCGGTGTTGCCGATCACCTCGAGCTTGATCCACGGGGTGCCGAACACCTCGCGCGCCATCTCGGCGGTGGTCACCGCCTCACGGACGCTGTGGCAACCGGCGGTGTTCGGCAGCACCCGCACCCCGAGCTCGCGGATGATCCGCCAGAAGTCCTCGCCGGCGCGGCTGCCGCCGCCCTCCCGGCGCAGCGACACCGTGGCGACGCCGGCGCCCGAGGCGCGAAACGCCGCGGCCAGCACCGCGGGCGAGGGATACTGCGCGGTGCCGAGCATGAGCCGCGAGCCGAGCTCGACGTCGTAGAAGCGCGCCATCTCAGCCGCCCTGCCGTGGCGCCAGCACCTCGACTCGGTCCCCGTCGGCGATCGGCGTCGCCGGCCGCGCCGCCGCCGGCACGAAGCCGCCGTTGACCGCGGTCGCCACCGTCGCCCCGCGATAGCCGAGCTCCGCCAGCGCCGCGTCGAGCCGCCCGGCCCTCACCTCGCGCGTCTCGCCGTTCAGCACGATGC
Source organism: Paracoccaceae bacterium (assembly GCA_039808205.1). Taxonomy (GTDB): domain Bacteria; phylum Pseudomonadota; class Alphaproteobacteria; order Rhodobacterales; family Rhodobacteraceae; genus Amaricoccus. Next base: position 2,331 of record JBDHSS010000423.1, read on the forward strand.
GCATTCCAGCACCTCCGGTCGGGGGCCGCCCGTCACCAGGTCGGCCGCCATGCGCGCCATCGCCGGCGCCAGCAGGAAGCCGTGGCGGTAAAGCCCGTTCACGTGAATGGTCGCGCCGGCCCGGCGGATCCGCGGCAGGTTGTCGCGAAACGCCGGCCGGGCGTCGACGCCGATCTCGACGACCTCGGCCTCGCCGAACGCCGGGTGCAGCGCCCAGGCCGCCGTCAGCATCTCGAGCAGCGACCGCGCGGTGATCCGCCCGCGCTCGGTCGCCTCGATCGCGGTCGCGCCGAGCATGAAGACGCCGTCGCCGCGCGGCACGATGTAGAGCGGGATCCGCGGGTGCAGGAGCCGCACCGGCCGCGTGAGCGCCACCTCGGCGGTGCGCAGCACCAGCATCTCGCCCTTCACCCCGCGCAAGTCCTCGAGCGCATCGCGCGCGGCGAGCCCGCGGCAGTCGAAGAGCACGCCCTCGGCTGGCGGCGGCTCGGCCGCGACCGCCACGCCCCGCGCTGCCAGCCGGCGCTGAAGCGCCGCCAGCGCCTGCCGCGGCGCGAGGTGCGCCTC
>JBDHSS010000424.1:0-2888 GCA_039808205.1 Paracoccaceae bacterium
AGGCGGCGCGGCCGGCGCGCGCGCACGGCGACGTGGCGCAGGGGGTGTTTCTCGAGCGGCTCGGCATCACCGCGCGGGCGCGCGCGCTCGCGCATGGGCGGGGGCCGGCTGCCGCCGATGCGATCGCCGTGGCGCATCGGCGCTTGACCCACCCGAAAGAAATGGGACACCTCTTCCGCGTCGTGGCGTTGATGCCGCAGCTTGCTCCGCCTCCGCCCGGGTTCGCCGAATGACGCTTGAGATCCTCACTACTGACGCGCTCCAGGGAATCCGGCACGGGTTCTTCACCCGGCGGGGCGGCGCCTCGTCGGGGATCTATGCCGGGCTCAACTGCGGGCCGGGCTCGTCGGACCAGCGCGAGGTGGTGACGATGAACCGCGGCCGCGCGGCCGCGGCGCTGGGCGTGGCGCCGGAGCGGCTGCTCTCGCTGCATCAGGTGCACTCGACGGATGTGGTCGTCGCCGGCCCCGAGGGCTGGAGCGAGCGGCCGCGTGCCGACGCGGCGGTGACGGCGACGCCCGGCGTCGCCATCGGCATCCTGACCGCGGACTGCGCGCCGGTGCTCTTCGCCGACCGCGAGGCGGGGGTCGTTGGCGGGGCGCACGCGGGCTGGCGCGGCGCGCTCGACGGCGTGCTTGAGGCGACGCTCGACGCGATGCTCGGCCTCGGCGCCCGGCGCGAGCGGATCGTGGCCGCGATCGGCCCGACGATCAGCCAGCGGGCCTACGAGGTGGGGCCGGAGTTTCTCGACCGCTTCCGCGACGAGGCGGCGGGGCTCGAGCGCTTCTTCGTCGCCGGCCGCGGCGACCGGCTGCGCTTCGACCTGCCCGCCTTCGCGCTCGCCCGGCTGCGCGACGCCGGCGTCGGCGAGGCCGAGTGGATCGGGCACTGCACCTACTCCGACCCCGAGCGGTTCTTCTCCTACCGCCGCGCGACCCACGCCGGCGAGCCGGACTACGGCCGCCTCCTCTCGGCGATCCGGCTCTGAGCGCACCGCCGGCGCGGCACACCCGCCGGTAGACCAACACCCCCGACCGAAGCTCCGGCCGCAGGCTGGAGCAAGTCCCCTGCGGGGCGGGCTTGTGGCATCCGGGAGCGGCGCCGTCGCGTCGGAAAGGGACCGTCGCGGGGCGGGTCCGCCCGCCCTCCGGCGACCACAGAGTCAAGGTTAACCGAGCGTTAACGCAATCGGTGCATGCTCGCGCCGACTGCAGGAGGGTCTGGCCGCGTGGCGAATTGGATCTACGACTTCCTGTCGACTGAAGGCTTCCAGCCGCATGGGCTCTGCCTGCTCTGGCGGGCCGACGTGTTCTGGACGCAGCTGATCGCCGACGCGGTCATCGCGCTCGCCTACTTCTCGATCCCGCTCACCATGCTGGCCGTCGCCTGGCGCCGCCGCGACATCGCCTATGGCTGGCTGCTCTACCTCTTCGGCGCCTTCATCCTCGCCTGCGGCATCACCCACCTCTTCGACATCTGGACGATGTTCGTGCCCGCCTATGGCTTGCAGGCGGCGGCCAAGGCCGGCACCGCCGCGGTCTCGCTCGCGACGGCGGTGGTGCTCTGGCCGCTGATCCCGAAGCTCGCGGCGCTGCCGAGCCCGGAGCGGCTCGCCAAGACCAACGCGCGCCTCGCCTCGGAGATCGGCGAGCGGCGGCGGGCGGAGCGGCGCCTGGCCGACCTCAACGAGGAGCTCGAGGCGCGGGTGGCCGAGCGCACCGCCTCGCTGGCGCGCGCCAACCGCGAGCTGCGCGAGGCGCGGGCGCATGCGGAGGCGGGCAGCCGCGCCAAGTCCGACTATCTCGCGGCGATGAGCCACGAGATCCGCACGCCGATGAACGGCGTGCTCGGCATGCTCGGGCTCATCCAGCGCGACCGGCTCGATCCCGAGCAGGCGCATTATCTCGCCGTGGCAGAGGAATCGGCCAACGGCCTTCTCGCCGTCATCAACGACATCCTCGACTACTCGCGGCTCGAGGCGGGCTGCGTGAAGCTCGACCGCAGCCCGTTCGCGCCGGCGGCGGTGGCCCGCAAGGTCACCGAGCTTCTCGGCGAGGCGGCGGCACAGAAGGGCCTGACGCTGGCGGTCGAGGCGGCGCCGGACGCGCCGGCCGAGGTCGTCGGCGATCCGCTCCGCCTGCGGCAGGTGCTGATCAACCTCGTCGGCAACGCGATCAAGTTCACCGAGCGCGGCAGCGTCACCGTGTCGGTCGGCCGGCGCGCGCTGTCCGAAGGCGGCGTCGGGCTCGCCTTCGAGGTCAGCGACACCGGCATCGGCATCGCGCCCGAGGCGCAGGCGCGGATCTTCGAGCGCTTCGCTCAGGCCGACGGGACGTCGCACCGTTATGGCGGCACCGGGCTTGGCCTCGCAATCTCGCAGGCGCTGGTGCGGCTGATGGGCGGCGAGATCGAGGTCGAGAGCACACCCGGCGAGGGCAGCCGCTTCCGCTTCGCGATCCGCTGCCTCGCGGTCCCGTCGCGGTCCTGGCGCGCCGCCGAGGGCCCGGAACCGGTGGCCGTCGCGGCGCGACCGGCGAACATCCTCGTCGTCGAGGATAACGTGGTGAACCAGCTCCTGGTGACCAAGCTGCTCGCCCGCGCCGGGCATCGCACCACGATCGCCATCGATGGCGAGGAGGCGCTGGCAGCGCTCGACGATGCCGCCTTCGACCTCGTCCTCATGGACGTGCAACTGCCCGGCATGGACGGCGTGACCGCTACCCGCCGGATTCGCGCGCTCAAGGACGCGCGCGCGGCGCTCCCGATCATTGCGCTGACCGCGAACGCGATGCCGGGCGACCGCGACCGCTATCTCGCGGCCGGGATGGACGACTACCTGCCGAAGCCGGTCGACGCCCCGACGCTGCACGCGGCGATCGCGCGCGCGC
>JBDHSS010000425.1:0-2887 GCA_039808205.1 Paracoccaceae bacterium
TTGCCGCGCGCGGCCGCGCAGATGGCCTGGAAGCGGTGGTCCACCGTCTCCTCCAGCTCCGCTTGCGTAGGGGCGTGGTCGACCGGCGTACGGCGGCGATCCAGGGCTTCGTAGCCGTAGGCGGTGTAGGCGTTGACGTCCGCCTCCGTCTTGCCGTCCGTCATCAGGATGAGGTGGCGCATGATCGGGCCGCCGTTGCTGGCGTGCTGGTTGTCCGCCGCGAACAGGCCCTCGCCGGAGAGCAGCCGCGCGCCCCAGATCATGCCGATATCGGGATAGGTCTTGCCGGCGACCTGCAGGCCGGCGAGGTAGGTCTGCATGGCGGCGGCGTCCATGACGGCAAGGCGGCGCGCTTTGCTGGGGCAGATGGCGAGCGAGCCGCCGTCGAAATCGCCGATGTGAAGATTGTGCCACTTGCTCTCGAACGGGGCGTAGTACCAGTTGTCGAGGTCCCACCGTGCGTAGATGAGCCCAGGAAGCGCAGGGCGCCAGCGTGTCGTCGGGTCGGTGCCCGGGATCAGATCGATGTCGAGGTCGTAGGCGCCGGACGGCGCGCTGCCGCTGATGGTGGCATTAACCGTCTGCCGCTCCTCGATGCAGCCGTTCCAGGGCACGGTTCGCGCCGATCCGTGCGGATCGATGGGCGCGACGATCGAGCCGGTGCCGGTCAGGAAGCCGTTGCTGACATTGGCCTTGATCGGAGCGAGCGCATAGCTGATCGGCCCGTACCAGTAGAGGGCGGTATCCTTGCCGTAATAGATGCGCTTTTCCGTGTGGCTCTCGATGTAGTTGACGCGCACGGACTTGTAGATGCGGCATTCGCCCGCCGAGGTGTCGGTCCAGTAGGCCGTGCCGTTCTGCCGGTTGACGACCTGCACGATCTGGATTTCGCGGCCGGAGGCGTCGTAGCTGATCGAGGGCGTGCCCTCGGTGACCGTTTCGCTCCAGTTTTCCGCGGGCGGCGCGGTGCAGGCGCCTTCCCCGCTCATCACAGTATAGGTGGTGTAGGCCGTGCCGCCCGATGCCTGCCAGTCATACCATTCCTGATAGTCCGGGATGCGCGTCTGGCTGTTGTCGAAGCGGCTGAACTTGCGCGACTGGTAGGTCGCGTTGTCCACCATCCATTCGGGCTTGAGCAGATGGCCGACATTGACGTTCACCGAGAAGGGCACGAAGCCGTAGCGCGTCTGCGCGCCCGAGACCTTGTTCCCCTCGACGAAATTGTAGAAGCTCAGCACCGCGTCGCGCAGCACGTTGATGCGGGTCTTGGAATCGCCGGGATTGACCTCGTTCATCGACCCGGTGGTGTCGAGCACGAACATCACGTCGACATTGGGCATTTGCGTCTCGGCCGAGCAGGCGGCCTTGATGGCGATGTCCCGCTTGCCGAAAATGCGCATGAGCGTGGTGGGCACGGTGGCGCTGGCCTCGCCGGTCACATGCTTGGCGGCGTCCGCCTGGTACTGGTGGACGAGGTTGCTCGACCCGAGCTGGCCGGCCGGGAAATTCTCGTCGAAGATGGCGTCGGCGGTCGCCTTTGCCCCGCTGTTCCATGCCAGGGTGGAGAGTTCCGCGCGGCCGGCGAGAACGCCGGCGTCGCAAGCCTGCTGGAGCCGGGCCTTGGCGATGTAGGCGCGGCCGAGATCGAGGCCGCTGCCGAGCATGGCGAGCACGGCGAACAGCGCCACGGTTGCCACGGGAAGCAGCGCGCCCTTCTGCTCCTCGAGCAAATGCCAGAGCACACGGCGGCTGCCGCGCTGGACGATCCTGGGTTCCGCCGATCTTGCCATGGCCCGCTTCTGCCCAACGGGGGTTAACTTTAATTTGACCGGAATATCCAAAATGGATGCTATTATGGATGTAAATCCGGGTTTGGGACGGCCATCACGCGCCGAGCGCCAGAAAAGCTATGCCGCGCGCAGATGCGCGATGAAGGAGAGAGCGGCGCCGCGCAGGTCCTCGGCCTGCGCCTGAAGCACGTCGGCGGTCTCGCGGACCTGGGCGGAGAGGGTGCCGGCCTCGCCGCTTGCATGGGCGACGGCGGTGAACGCGGTCTCCAGCGCCGCCGCGCCGTCCGCCGCCGATCCGGCCGCCGAGCCGATCTCGGTGATGGCGCGCTGCTGCTCGGCCGCGGCGCGGGCAATGCTTTCGGCTGCGCTGGCGACCTTTTCCATGCGGTCGGTCGATTCCGCGATCGAGGCGACTGCGCCGCCGACCTGCATCTGCATGTCCTTGAGCTGGCCGTCGATCTCCAGTGTCGCGGCCTGGGTCTTGGCGGCGAGCACCTTCACCTCGCCGGCGACCACGGCGAAGCCTTGTCCCGCATCGCCCGCGCGCGCCGCCTCGATGGCGGCGTTGAGGGCGAGGAGGTTGGTCTGCTCGGCGATGCCGTCGATCAGCTCGGTGATCGTGGCGATGTCCGTCGCCCGGCGGGCCAGCTCGTTGATCGCCTCGTCGCTCGAGCGCGAGGCGGAGCGCGCCGCCACGGTGGACTGCGCCTGATGGGCCGCGCCCTCGGCGATGCTGGAGGCGGCTTGGGCCACGTCCTGCGCGCTCGACGCGACTCGGTTCACCGAGCCGCGCGTATCGATCGCCATGCGCGCCACGTCCGCGTTGCGTTCCTGGATGGAGGAGGCCGAGCGGGAGAGGTCGGTCGCGAAGCGGGTCAGCGCGAGGACGGCGTCCTCCACCCGCTGCGAACTGGCGAGCACGGTCTGCTCGAACCGCTCGGCGAGCGCCATCATCTCGGTATTGCGCTTGTCGCGCGTCTCGCGCTCACGCTCGGCCTGGGCCTTCAGGGTCCGTGCGTCGTCCTCGGCCTGCTGGCGCACCTCGTCCTCGCGCATCCGGCTGGCGCGGGCCTGGTCCTCCCGCTCGGCGATGATCC
>JBDHSS010000426.1:0-2843 GCA_039808205.1 Paracoccaceae bacterium
TCGGCCTCGGGCGTCGCCGGGGCGGCGGCGGCGAGCGCTGCCGCGAGCGCGGCGCGGCCGCCCGCGCGCAGCCGCTCGACGAGCGCGAGGCCCAGCCGCTCGGGCAGGTGCGCGGGGAAGCGCAAGCTGTCGTCGAGCGCGTGGTAGAGCTCGAGGAAGGCGCGGATGCGCGAGCGCTTCGGCCGCGAGGCGGTGGCGAACAGCGCGCGCACCGCCGTCTCCTCGTCGGGGAAGACGCCGCGGGCGGCGGCGAGGGCGGCGACGCGGGCGCGCTCGTAGTGGCTGAGCCCGACACGGATCTCGTTCTCCTCGACCATGGCGACGTAGGCGTCGGCCGCGGTCTCCGGGCGGCGCACCAGCGCCTGCACGGTGGCGAAGCGCGCCTCGCCGGTCTCGGCGTGCAAGGCCTTCAAGGCGGCGAGGCGGCGCCAGCCGGAGAGGAGGCCGTAGGGCAGGGCGCCGCTCCGGCCGGCGGCGACGAGCGGCGTCACCTCGATCGGCGTGCGCTGGCCGTGGGCGCGGATCGAGGCGCGGAGCGCGGCCATGTCGTCGTCCTCGACCGGGATCCGGTCGCGCGCCAGGTGGTCGGGGGCGATGTCGCCGAGCGCCAGGTCGAGCACCATGCGCCCGGAGTCGCGGGCGCGCGCGACGCTGTCGGCAAGCTCCTGCAGCGCCGCGGCGCCGGCGGCCTCGGCGGCGACGCGGGCGATCGGCGCCGTCGGCGACAGCGAGAAGCCGGCGACGCGTTCCGCGCGCGGAACGTCGCCGAGGCCGTCGCCGAGGCCGGCGTCGACTGGCCCGAGGGTCAGGCGGCGGCGGGCCATCAGGCGGTCTCCTTCACGCGCTCGGCCGCCAGCTCGTCGCGGCGCCAGGCGGCGAGCAGCAGCCGCTTGAAGGCGGCGTAGGTGGCATCGAAGGTCTGCCGGCCGCGGGCATAGGTCTCGCGGTTGAAGTCGCGATAGTCGGCCTCGTAGATGCCGCCGGCCTGCTCGCCGGCCTGGCCGACCAGCGCGGTGAAGTCCTGGCGGTAGGGCGACAGGTGCCGGCCGAGATAGGCCTGCATCAGCGCCGCGAGCTCGGCCTGCTGGGCGGCGTCGTAGCGGGTGACGACGGCGCGCACCGCGTCCCACTCGAAGCGGATCTCCGGGCGGCCGAGCGCGCGCGCGGCCATGTTCTCGCCGTCCTCGATCGAGGCGAAGGTCGAGTGCAGCATGTCGAAGAAGCGCCCGGTCGAATCGAACTCGAGGAACGAGGCGCCGAGCGGCACCAGCAGGATGTCGGCGGCGGTCAGGCCGTTGATCGTCAGGTAGCCGAGGGCAGGGGGGGTGTCGAGGATCACGAGGTCGTAAGCCGCGAGGATGCCGTCGCGCTCGAAGGCCTGGCCGAGCGCCTCCCAGAGCTTCCAGGCGCGCAAGCTCATGCGCCAGACCGGGATCTGGAACTCGGCCCAGTAGAGGTTGAGCTGGGCGCCGATCAGGTCGACGTTCGGCCAGTGCGTCGGCTGGATCACGTCCGCCGCCGACTTGGCGAGGGCGGCGTCGAGCGTCTCCTCCAGGGGCAGCGGCGCCTCGCCGCGCTCGGCGCGGCGGCGGTTCTCGGCCTGCAGCCCGAGCGCGTAGTCGCGCGCGATCAGCGGAAAGACGGTGTCCCATTCCGAGGCGACGGTGCCGCCGAAGATCGAGGTCATCGAGCCCTGGCTGTCGAGGTCGACGACGAGCACGCGGTAGCCGTCGAGCGCGGCCGACATCGCGAGGTGCGCCGCGGTCGAGGTCTTGCCGACGCCGCCCTTGAAGTTGGCGATGGCGGCGATCTTGGCCGGCAGCCCGGCCGGGCGCCACGGCGCGTAGGGTTTCGCGCGCGACCCCTCGGCGGCGAAGTGCGCGCGGAGCCGCAGCACCTCGTCGAGGCTGAACCAGCGCGCGCCGCCCTGCGCCTCGGCGCGGCCCTGCGGCAGCGCCGGGTTGGCGCGCAGCACCCGGCGGAAGTGGGCCGGCGCCACCGGGATCAGGTACTTGGTGATCTCCCAGGTCGAGAACGGCCGGAGCCGCTTGGCGGCCCCCTCGGCGTGGCCGCGGCGGGCGAGGTCGTCGCGGCCACGGGCGCAGAGCCCGGCGATCTCGGCGAAGTCGGCGGTGCCGACCGGGGGCCCGAGCTCGCGCAAGGCCTCGTCGGGGACGATGCCGAAGTAGGGAGGCAGCGCCTCCTCCGGGGTCTGGGCCATGGCTGCTCGCGCCTCATGTCGCGTGTTTTCAGCAGTGTAGCATGATTCGCAGCACACGGAAGCTTTTCCGGTACATGGGGCGGATTTTCCAGGCCGATCAGCCGGTTTCGGGGCAATCCGCGGGCCCAGGCGGCGGGAGGGGCGAAATCCGCCGGTGTTATTGAGGTGTTAGGATAAGTGTTACGCGCCGGCGGGCTGCTGCCAAGGGGCTTGAATCGGCTGGCGGATTTGCCGGCCGAAAGGGCCGTGGTGATTCCGGAACCACGTTCGGGCGACTCCGAAACCACGGGGAAGCGATTCCGGAACCGCGAAATCGCGATTGCCAGCCGGGGGCCGGCACCCCTACCGTCGGGCGTCATCGAAACCACGATAGAAAACGGGATCACCGTTTCATGGGGCAGAGCATTTCCGGCGGGTCGCAGGGCGGCGCGCGCGCGCTTGGCGACGAGGCCGCGACGACCCCGGCGTTGCCGGGCTTCTTCATCTGCGACCTCGTCTCGCCGGCGCCGAAGGACGACATGGCGTCGATGGAGCACCCGCTGTTCACGCTGGCGACGCGGCCGGACCGGCGCATCCTGCGCTATGCGCACGGCGACGCGACGGTCGAGGTGACGCCCTCGGT
>JBDHSS010000427.1:0-2843 GCA_039808205.1 Paracoccaceae bacterium
TATCCGTTCGGCTGGCTCGGGCTCCTCGCCGAGGTGCCCCCGGCGCGCGACGAGCTCGTCTACGGCAAGCACCCGCGCGGCTTCACGCTCTGCTCGATGCGCTCGAAGACCCGCAGCCGCTACTACCTGCAGGTGCCCTCGACCGATCAGGTGGAGAACTGGTCGGACAATGCCTTCTGGGACGAGCTGCGCCGGCGGCTTCCCGAGGCGGTGGCGGACGCGGTGGTGACCGGGCCGTCGTTCGAGAAGTCGATCGCGCCGCTGCGCTCGTTCGTCGCCGAGCCGATGCGCTACGGCAACCTCTTCCTCGCCGGCGACGCCGCGCACATCGTGCCGCCGACCGGGGCCAAGGGGCTGAACCTCGCGGCCTCGGACGTGCGCTATCTTTTCGACGGGCTGCGCGAGCACTACGCGGACAAGTCCGACGCCGGTCTCGACGCCTATTCCGGCCGGGCGCTCGCCCGGATCTGGAAGGCGGAGCGGTTCTCCTGGTGGATGACGACGATGCTGCACACCTTCGCCGAGGATGACGCCTTCGGCCGGCGCATTCACGATGCCGAACTCGCCTATACGCTCTCGTCGGTGGCGGCGCGCACCGCGCTGGCGGAGAACTACGTGGGGCTGCCGTACTGAGGCTTCAGGATAGCGGAGTGGCGGGCGGAGCAGGAGCTTCGCGCCCGCCCAGGCGAACGCGCCGTTCGGGTGGGATGTCCCGAACGACCGAAGCGGGCTTCAGCCCGCGAGTTATTGGCCCGACGAGCGAACGCATTGCGTTCGCCGGGCCAAGGGCTGGAGCGCGGGACGCGCGGAAGCCCTCAGGGGCGAAGATTTCTGCGGACGGATTTGTCGACGGACAAATCCGTCTTGCGTCACCGTCTCGACCAATACCCGGCCGATGCTTCTCGTCACTGTGCTGCCTCTCGCGCTCCAAGCGCAATCCCCCTGTCGACGGTTACGACCGGCAGGCGATCCAAGGCAATCGAGGGACCCACTACCCGTTCCGCTCGGCGCAGTCGGTCGGCACGGCGGCGGCAAGCGGACCCGTCGCCTCGACCCGCTCCAGGTGGCCCTCGGTGATCTCGATCGGCCGGAACGGCGGCTCCTGGATCGCGGGCTGGATCTGGCGGGTGGTGTAGCAGCCGGCGAAGACGGTGACGGCGCCGCTGGCCGAGGTGGCGCGGACCGCGGCGGGAACGGTGCCGTAGATGCTGCCGGCGGCGCCTTCGGTCGTCACCTCGCCGAGCTCGATCTCGACCGATGCCGTCTCGGCGTAGCCGGCGGCGAAGCTCGGGTACTCTGGCGGCGTGGCGAGATAGCCGTAGGCACGCGCGTACTCCTGCCGGGCGATGGCGTTGTAGTAGGAGCGCACGAGGCTCGCCGGATCCGACCGGTCGTCGAGATAGGGCGGCAGGTCCTGGGCGAAGGCGGGGCCGGCGAGAAGGAGGGCGAGGGCGTGCAGCATGGGCGCAAGGCTCGCCGCGCCGCGCGCCGAGGTCAAGCGCCGCGAGACGCCGGCGGGCCGCCCTTGCCGGCCGGGTCCGCCTCGCTACATGCCCGGCATGATCCCGTTCTCGCTCCTCGATCTCGCCCCGATCCCCGAAGGCTCGACCGCCGCCGCGGCGCTCGGCAACACGCTCGATCTCGCGCGCCACGCCGAGGCGCTCGGCTACCATCGCTACTGGCTCGCCGAGCACCACAACATGACCGGCATCGCCAGCGCCGCGACTGCCGTCCTCATCGGCCGGGTGGCGGCGGAGACCCGGACCATCCGGGTCGGCGCCGGCGGCATCATGCTGCCGAACCACGCGCCGCTGCAGGTGGCCGAGGCGTTCGGCACGCTCGCGACGCTCTTTCCCGACCGGATCGACCTCGGGCTCGGGCGCGCGCCCGGCACCGACATGGCGACGGCGCGGGCGCTCCGCCGCTATCTCGCCGGCGCCGACAGCTTTCCGCAGGACGTGGTCGAGCTTCTCGCCTACCTCGGCGACCCGCGGCCGGGCGCCCAGGTGCGGGCGATTCCGGGGGAGGGGACCCACGTCCCGGTCTGGATCCTCGGCTCGAGCCTCTTCGGGGCGCAGCTCGCGGCGCATCTCGGCCTGCCCTACGCCTTCGCCTCGCACTTCGCGCCCAGCGACCTCGAGGCGGCGAGCCGGATCTACCGCGAGACCTTCCGGCCGTCCGCGTACCTCGCGGCGCCGTGGCTGATGATCGCGGTCAACGTCTTCGCCGCCGACACCGACGCCGCGGCGCGGCGGCTGCGCACCTCGATGCAGCAGGCGTTCGTGAACCTGCGCAGCGGGCGCCCCGGCCCGCTGCCGCGGCCGGTCGACGACATCGCTGCGGTCTGCGACCCCGGCGCGCTCGCCATGGCCGACCAGGCGCTTTCGGTTACCGCCGTCGGCGCTCCCGAGACGGTGCGCACCGGCCTTGCGGCGATCCTCGATCGCTACCGGCCCGACGAGGTGATCCTGACCGGCCAGATCCACGACCACGCGGCGCGGCTTCGCTCCTTCGCGATCGCCGCGGAGGTTCTCGCCGGCCTCGAGGCGCGGCCGGCGCTCGCCGCCGACTCATGATCTGAGCGCCCCTCCCCGCGTCGCGGCAAAAATTAATCTTGATTAATCGAAATGAAATCAAGTAGATGCCGTCTATTTCACGTGTGAAATCGCGGGACTAGAATTCGGTTGCGCCGCCCGGCCGCGGCTGGCGGAATGCCGGAGGCGGCCCGAGGCCGCTGGGAGGACCCGCATGAAGCTCGCCGTCGCCGCCTTTCCGATCGAATGGCACTCCCGCTGGAACGACTACGTGGGCAAGCTCCGGGTCTGGGTGCGCACCGCCGCGGA
>JBDHSS010000428.1:0-2838 GCA_039808205.1 Paracoccaceae bacterium
CGCTCGCTGCGCTGAGGCGGCTGGCGGCCGGGCTGCCGGGGCTCGGCGCGGCGGTCGATCGCTATGCGCGGCGGCTCGACGCGCTGGCGGCAGGCGGGATCGAGCCGGAGGCGCTGCGCTTCGAGGGGAGCTTCGGGCGGACGACGCTCGAATATTATGACGGCTTCGTCTTCGGCGTGGCGCCGGTCGGCCGCGACGATCTCCCGGCGATCGCCAGCGGCGGCCGCTACGACGCGCTGACCCGGGTGCTCGGCAAGGGCCGCGGCATCCCGGCGGTCGGCGGCATGGTGCGGCCGGAGGCGCTGCTGGCGCTCGGCGAGGCGCCATGCTGAGGCTGGGCATACCCTCCAAGGGCCGGCTGCACGAGCAGGCGATCGACTGGTTCGCCGGCCACGGCCTGACGCTCCGGCGCGACGGCGCCGAGCGCGAGTATCGCGGGCGCCTCGAGGGCGTCGAGGGCGTCGAGCTGGTGCTGCTGTCGGCGGCGGAGATCCCGCGCGAGCTCGTTGCCGGACGGCTGCATCTCGGGGTGACCGGGCAGGATCTGGTGCGCGAGGAGATCCCGCGCTGGCAGGAGCGGGTGCGCGAGCTGGCGCCGATGGGCTTCGGCCGCGCCGACCTCGTGGTGGCGGTGCCGGCGTTCTGGATCGACGTGCGCGACATGGGCGATCTCGACGCCGCCGCCGCGGCGTTCCGGGCGCGCCACGGCCACCGGCTGCGGGTGGCGACGAAGTACCACCACCTGGTGCGCGGCTTCTTCGAGCGGCAGGGGATCGCCGACTATCAGCTCGTCGACAGCGCCGGCGCGACCGAGGGCTCGGTGAAGAACCGGACCGCCGAGGCGGTGGCGGACATCACCACCACCGGCTCGACGCTGCGCGACAACCACCTGCGGGTGCTCGACGACGGGCTGATCCTCGCGAGCGAGGCGACACTCTACACGTCCGAGGCGGCAACGTGGGCGGGCGCGGAAGCGGCGCTGGCCGAGCTTCGCGCGCGGATCGGCGCCGCAGCCCCGGCCTGAGGCTCACTTGGTGCCGAAGAGCCGGTCGCCAGCGTCGCCGAGGCCGGGGACGATGTAGCCCTTGGCGTTCAGCCGCTCGTCGAGTGCCGCGGTGACGATCGGCACGTCGGGGTGGGCGGCCTTCATCCGCGCGACGCCTTCCGGCGCGGCGAGCAGGCACAGGAAGCGGATGTCGATCGCGCCGGCGGCCTTGAGGAGCGTGACCGCGGCCGCCGAGGAGTTGCCGGTGGCGAGCATCGGGTCGAGCGCGATCACGATGCGCGCGTCGAGATCGGCCGGAACCTTCGAGTAGTATTGCACCGGCTGCAGAGTCGCCTCGTCGCGATAGAGGCCGATGAAGCCGACCCGGGCGGCGGGGACGAGCTCGAGCACGCCGTCGAGCAGCCCGTTGCCGGCGCGCAGGATCGAGATGAAGGCGAGCTTCTTGCCCTCCAGGATCGGCGCCTGCATCGTCGTCAGCGGCGTCTCGATCGTCTTCATGGTGAGCGGCAGGTCGCGGGTGATCTCGTAGGCGAGAAGCAGCGAGATCTCGCGCAGGAGCTGGCGGAAGCTCGCGGTCGAGGTGTCGCGCTCGCGCATCAGCGTCAGCTTGTGCTGCACCAGCGGGTGGTCGACGATCGTCAGGTGCTCGGGCATGGGGCCTCGCGTCTCGGGGCGGGAACGGCGCGGACCCGCCCGTTCCGGGCGGGTGCCTTCGGCGAGAGTATTTTCGCCAAGAAGAAGCCGGGGCTCACAGGAAGCTGCGGCCGTGGCGGCCCGGCGGCAGGCCGAGGTGGGCGGCGATCGTCGCGGCGACGTCGGCGAAGCCGATGCGGCCGGCGCCCTTCGGCGCGAGGCCCGGGCCGGCGGCGAGGACCGGCACGCGCTCGCGGGTGTGGTCGGTGCCGGGCCAGGTCGGGTCGTTGCCGTGGTCGGCGGTGATGACGAGGAGATCGCCCGGGCGGAGCCGGGCCAGCACCTCGGGCAGGCGGGCGTCGAAGGCTTCGAGCGCACGCGCGTAGCCGGCGACGTCGCGCGGGTGGCCGAAGAGGGTGTCGAAGTCGACGAAGTTGGCAAAGACGAGGTCGCCGTCGCCACTCGCGTCGATCGCCGCGAGTGTGCGGTCGAGGAGCGCGCTGTCGTTTTCACCCTTGGCGAGCGTCGAGATGCCGCGGTGAGCGAAGATGTCGCCGATCTTGCCGATCGCGTGGGTGCGGCCACCGGCGGCGACGACGCGGTCGAGCAGCGTCGGCTCGGGCGGCGGGATCGCGAGATCCTTGCGGTTCGCGGTGCGGGCGAAGCTTTCCGGCGTCTCGCCGGTGAAGGGCCGGGCGATGACGCGGCCGACGCGCATCGGGTGGACGATCTCGGCGGCGATGCGGCAGACCTCGTAGAGCCGCTCGAGGCCGAAGCGGGTCTCGTGCGCGGCGATCTGCAGCACGCTGTCGGCGGAGGTGTAGAGGATCGGCTTGCCGGTTGCGATGTGCGCCTCGCCGAAGGCGCGGATCACTGGCATGCCGGCGGCGTGGGCGTTGCAGAGCGTGCCGGGGAGGCCGGCGCGGGCGACGAGCGGCTCGGTGACGGCAGGCGGAATCGCCGGGTCGGTGCGCGGGAAATAATGCCACTCCCAAGGCACTGGCACGCCGGCGAGCTCCCAGTGGCCGGACGGCGTGTCCTTGCCGCGCGAGACCTCGGTCGCCGCGGCCCAGACGCCGGCGAGGGGCGCGTCGAGCTCGGGGCGATCGATGCCGGAAGCGGCGGCGAGCGCGCGGCCGAGGCCGAGGCGCGCCAGCGTCGGCAGGGCGAGCGGGCCGCTGCGGCCGTCCTCGGCGCGG
>JBDHSS010000429.1:0-2810 GCA_039808205.1 Paracoccaceae bacterium
CCGGCGCGCGGGCGCGGCCGGATGGCCGACGGCTTCGTCGAGGCCGCGGCCAGCCCCGCGCCGGTGCGTGCCGTCGCCGCGGCGCGCGGCTTCTCCGCCGGCAACGGCTTTCTCGCGGGGCTCATCGTCGATCGGCTGGTTTGAGGCAGCCCATAGGCAGCGCAGCTGCACGCTTGCCGGCGCCGACGGCGGACGCTAGATAGCCTCTCCGTGCCCCGTGGGCGAGAGGAGTCGCATGGCCCCCAGTACCGAGGCCGATCCCGACCATCGGCCGGCTGCCTCCTTCTGGAAACTCGTCCTGGGGTCGGTCGGCGTCGTCTACGGCGACATCGGCACCAGCCCGCTCTACGCGATGCGCGAGGGGCTGGCCGCGGCCGGGCGCGACGGGTTGTCCGAGGAAGAGGTCATCGGCATCGTCTCGCTGCTGCTCTGGACGCTGATCCTGATCGTCAGCCTGAAGTACGTGATCCTGATCCTGCGCGCCGACAACCGCGGCGAGGGCGGGACGCTGTCGCTGCTCGCGCTCGCGCAGCGCGCGGTCGGGCGCCGGACGCGCCTTCTCTTCGTGCTCGGCGTCGCCGGGGCCGCGCTCTTCTACGGCGACGCGGCGATCACGCCGGCGATCTCGGTCCTGTCGGCGGTCGAGGGCCTCGAGCTCGTGGCGCCGCACTTCGAGAGCTATGTCCTGCCGGTCACGGTGGCGATCCTGGCCGGGCTCTTCTGGATGCAGTCGAGCGGCACCAGCCGGATCTCGGTGCTGTTCGGGCCGGTCACCGTGGTCTGGTTCCTGGTGATGGCAGCACTCGGCATCTCCCACATCGGCGACCGGCCGCAGATCTTCGCCGCCTTCAACCCCGGCGAGGCGATCGGCTTCCTGGTCCTGCACGGCTTCGGCTCGCTGACGGTGATGGGCTCGGTGTTTCTCGCCGTCACCGGCGCCGAGGCGCTCTATGCCGACATGGGCCACTTCGGCCGCGGCCCGATCCGCACCGCGTGGGGCTGCCTGATCTTTCCCTCGCTCGTGCTCTGCTACCTCGGGCAGGGCAGCCTGGTGCTGGCCGACCCCGACAAGATGAACAATCCGTTCTTCCTGATGGCGCCGGCGTGGGCGCTGATGCCGCTGGTGCTGCTCGCCACCTGCGCGACGGTGATCGCGAGCCAGGCGGTGATCTCGGGCACTTATTCGCTGACCCAGCAGGCGGTGCAGCTCGGCCTCCTGCCGCGGCTCGAGATCCAGCACACCTCGGAATCGCTCGTCGGGCAGATCTACATGCCGCGGGTCAACTGGACGCTGATGGTGGTGGTGCTCGGCCTCGTGATGTTCTTCGAGAGCTCGAGCCGCCTCGCCAGCGCCTACGGCATCGCGGTCACCGGCGCGATGCTGATCGACTCGCTCCTCGGCTTCGTGGTCTTCCGCAACCTCTGGAAGTGGCCGCTGGCGCTGGCGATCGGCGTGGTGGCGCCGATCGCGCTCATCGAGCTGACCTTCTTCGGGGCGAACCTCCTGAAGCTCGTCGACGGCGGCTTCGTGCCGCTGATCCTCGCCTCGATCGTCGGGCTCCTGATGACCACCTGGGTGCGCGGCACCCGCATCGTCAACCGCAAGGCGCACACCGGCAGCGTGCCGCTCGAGCAGCTCGTCGCGATGCTGAAGAAGTCGAAGCCGGCGCAGGCGCCGGGGACGGCGGTGTTCCTGACCTCCGATCCCGACGTGGCGCCGTCGGCGCTCCTGCACAACCTCAAGCACAACCACGTGCTGCACAGCCGCAACGCCATCGTTACGGTGACGGTCGCGACCACGCCGACCGTGCCGGACGCGGAGCGGCTGAGCATGGAGCCGATCAGCGACAGCTTCTGGCGGATCAAGCTGACCTTCGGCTACATGGAGGTGCCGAACGTGCCCCGCGCGCTGGCGCTTGCGCGCAAGGAGGGGCTGGCGCTCGAGATGATGAGCACGTCCTACTTCCTCAACCGCCGCTCGTTCCGCGCGTCACCCGAAGGCGGCATGCCGCTCTGGCAGGACAAGCTCTTCATCGCCATGACCAAGGCGGCGAGCGACGCGACGGGCTTCTACCGGCTGCCGTCGAACCGGGTGCTGGAGCTCGGGCAGCAGTTCGTGGTGTGAGGGGGGCGCGGGCGTTGCCGCGACAAGGAGCGCGCGGGTGCGCGCAGAGTCTCCTTGCTTGGCGCGGGCCTGTAGGCCCGCGCCGGCGGGGCGCTCGCCGCCCCCGCTCTCCTGGTTTCAAGGCCGTATGAAAGCCGGAAGGAAGATTTGCGCGGGGGTGCCGCGCGGGTCAGACGGGGGCGGCGGCCACCCACCAAGCCGGTTCGGCGGCGCGCAGGTGATCGGCGGCGGCGAGGGCGGCGGGCTGGTCGGCGAAGAGGCCGAAGCAGCTGGCGCCGGAGCCCGACATGCGGGCGAGGCGGCAGCCGGGCTGGCGCGCGAGTGCCGCGATGACGTCGGCTATGCGCGGCACGAGCGCGATTGCCGGCGGCTCGAGGTCGTTGCGCTGGGCGGCGAGGAAGGTTGCGAGGGCGTCGGCGTCGGGAAACGCCGGCGGGGCCGGCATCGGCGGGTTCTGTCGCGAGGCGAGGTCGGCGAAGACCGCGCCGCTCGCCACCGGCAGCCCCGGGTTCGCCAGCACCAGCCAGCAGGGCGGCAGGCCGACGGGCGTCAGCACCTCGCCGATCCCCTGCATGCGGCAGGGCGCGCCGGTGAGGCAGACCGGCACGTCGGCGCCGAGCGCCAGCACCGCGTCGGCACCGAGCGGCGGCACCTGCCACAGCCGGCCGAGGAGCCTGAGCGCGGC
>JBDHSS010000430.1:0-2806 GCA_039808205.1 Paracoccaceae bacterium
CGAGCGTACCCCCATCGTGTGGTAGAGCGGCATGACGCCGAGCGTGCGCTCGCCGTGCCGGTAGAGGTTCTGCCCGATATGAGCGAGGGCGCCGGCTCGCTCCGCCCGGTGCCGGCGCGGCACGCCCTTCGGCTTCGAAGTCGTGCCCGAGGTGTAGAGCATTAGTGACCAGTCGTTCGCCGAGGCGCGCGGCGTCGCAGTCTTCGCGGCGCCTGCGACCATCCGATCGAAGGAGATGCAGCCGAGGGCTCCGGGTCCGACCGCGATCCGGGGGATGGCGGAGGCACGGTCACTGCCTGCGGCCGCCTCCTGGGCGACCGCCTCGAAGGCGACGGCCTTCGCATCGGAGTCGATCAGCGCGAACTCGACCTCGTCCGGCTTGGCGCGCCAGTTGATCGGTGTCATGATCAAACCGGCGAATTGGCAGGCCCAGTGCAGGGTTGCCGCCTCCCAGCGGTTCTGCAGGACCGTCACCAGATGATCGCCGGGCTTCAGCCCCAACCCGTCGAAGCTCGCGACGACGGACGAGACCCGCGCAAGCCACTCGGAATAGGTCAGCCGGACGTCACCGTCGACGATGGCGAGCGCGGTGGGATCACGCTCGACGCTGGCCAAGAAACTGGTGCCGAGATCAAACATGGGCGTCCTTCCCGTCAGTGCGGGGCGTTGCCCGCAATTGGTCTGCCGCATCGAGCGCGGCCGCGATGATGGGTGCGTAGCCGGTACAGCGGCAGAGATGTCCGCCTACGACCTCTCGCACCTCGCTTTCGGTCGGGTCCGGCGCTTCGCGCAGGTAGGCGTCGAGCGACATCAGGATGCCGGCGGTACAGAAGCCGCATTGCAGCGCGTGATGGCGCCTGAAGGCAGCCTGGAGGATCGACAGGCGGTCGTTCGCCGGGGCGAGGCCCTCGACCGTCATGACGTTGGCCCCTTCGAGCTGGACTGCCAGCGTCAGGCAGGCGCGCGCCGGAGCGCCGTCGATCAGGATCGTGCAAGCGCCGCAGACGCCGTGCTCGCATCCGACATGGGTACCGGTGGCGCCGAGGCCATGGCGGAGCGCGTCCGTCGCCAACAAGCGCGGTTCGGCCTCGACCTTGACCGGTCGGCCGTTCAGCGTGAAGCCGATGTTGTAGCGCCCGGAGGCGGCGAGGCGGCTCATGTCTGGCTCCCGTCGCCGTTCGCGGTCTGGCCTACCGCCTCGTCGAGCACCTCGCGGCCGAGCTTGCGCACGAGATCGCGGCGCAGCCGGGCGCTGGCATGCAGATCCTCGCGGGCGTCGAGTTCCCAGGCGAAGGTGTTGAGGGCGTCGTCGAGGGCGGATCCTGAGAGTCGCGGCCAGGTCCGGCGCTCCGGCTTGTCGGCGACGCCCGCCACCGCGAGATGCATCGCGTCCCGCTCGACAATCGCGGCGCAGCCGACGATGGCGAAATCGCCGTGCCGGCGGGCGACCTCCCGGAAGGCGAAGGCCTGGCCCGGCTTCGCTACCGGAAAGGCCACGGCCTCGATCAACTCGTCATCGGCTTTGTCAGTGACCATCATGCCGGCGAAGAAATCCGCGGCTTTCACGCTCCGTTTCACCTTCGCCGAGCGCAACCGTACCTCGCCGCTGAGAGCGACGAGGCAGAGCGGGATCTCAGCGCTCGGATCGGCATGGGCGACGGAGCCGCAGACGGTGCCTCGTGCCCGGGTCTGGTAGTGGCCGAGCCAGGGCAGGGCCGCGGCGAGTAGCGGGGCTTCCACCGCGAGTTCCGGGCGCCGCAGCAGGGCGGCCTGCCGGATGCCGGCCGGGACGACGAGGTCGTCCTTCTCGCGCCTGACCTGGTCGAGCCCAGCGATCGACATGATGTCGACAACCACCTTCGGCTTCGCGAGCCGCATGTTGAGCATCGGCAGGAGCGATTGGCCGCCGGCGATCACGCGGGCATCCGCTCCGTGCTGGGCGAGGCAGGACAGCGCATCCTTCATGTCGCGCGCCCGCACGTAGTCGAAAGGAGCCGGCTTCATGCGCGCCTCCAGGGCAGGACGGAGAGAAGGCGTGCGAGGAGGCCCGGATCGCCGCCGGGAGCGGCCTTGCGGGCGAGCGCTGCGAAGAACTGGCCGATGATGGCCTTCGCGGCGCCGTCGAGAAGGCGTCCACCGATCGCAGCGACCTTGCCGCCGACTGCCGCCTCGTAGTCATACCGGATGATCGTGCCGCCGTTGCCGTCCTCCTCGAGCAGGACGCGGCCGGAGCCTCCGCCGGTGCCGAGCGCGCCCGAGACCGAGCCTGCGAGGGTCGCGGCTTTCGGAGGGTCAAGGTCGGAGAGCTTGATCTCGGCCTTGTAGCGGCCCTTCACGGGACCGACGCCGAGGGTCACGTCGGCCTTGAAATGCGTGTCCGACAGCTTCCGGACGCCATGGCAGCCCGGGATGATCGAGGCCAGGGTGTCGACGTCGAGCACCATCGCCCAGACCGCCTCTGGCGGAGCCGCGACGCGCGCCTCGCCGCCGCCTCGAAGGGTCCGGTCGCCCGCCTTGCCGGCCGTCGCCGGCTTCTCGGAGGCTGCCGGGCGGGCCGGCTCAGGCGCCTCGACCAGGTCCGCGACCCGCGCGGGCGTTAGCGGCAGGGTGATGTCGGCGACGTCGAGTGCGTCCGCCACCGCATTGGCAATGCAGACTGGCGTTGACATGCAATTGCCCTCACCAACGCCCTTCGTGCCGAGCGGCGTGAAGGGCGAGGGCGTCTCGATATGCATGATCGCGAGATCGGGCGTCTCGGTCGCGGTCGGCAGGAGGTAATCCGCGAAAGTCCCGGTCAGGAACGCGC
>JBDHSS010000431.1:0-2799 GCA_039808205.1 Paracoccaceae bacterium
CGCCGGCGAAGCCCGCGAACACCTTCAGCACCGCGTGACCGGCCATCATGTTGCCGGCAAGTCGGACGGAGTGGCTGAGCGGCCGCACGAAGTACGAGATGACCTCGATCACCGCCAGCACGATGCGAAGCGCGACCGTCGGCGCGCTCGACACCCAGAACAGGTTCAGGAAGTGCGCGCCATGCCGCACGAAGCCGATCACGGTGACGGTGATGAAGACGGTGAGCGCGAGAAGCGCCGTGACGGCGATGTGCGAGGTGGAGGCAAAGCTGCCGGGGATCAGCGCCAGCACGTTCGAGAACAGGATGAACAGGAACAGCGTCATGATGTAGGGGAAGTACTTCGCGCCTTCCTTGCCGGTCACGTCGGTGATCATCTTGTGCACGAAGCCGTAGGTCGCCTCGGCCACCGACTGCGCCCGGGAGGGCACCAGCGCCCGCCCGCGCGAGCCTGCGAGCATCAGCGCCGACGCCGCCAGCACGGTCAGCGCCATCCAGAGCGTCGCGTTGGACGGCGTGTACCAGTGCACCGCGCCGCCGAACAGCGAGTGCACCTCGAACTGCTCCATCGGGTGGATGTTGAACCCGCTGCCGCCCGCTGCTTCCGCCATCCGCCCCTCACTCCTCGTCCGGGTCGTCCGCGACCCTTTTCGCCCCTTCCGGAGCCTTCGGGGGCTTCCGCGCCAGCGCGGCCTCACCCCGGCCTTCGCGCACCTCCGCCGCGGTGCGCAGCATGGTGCGGATCCCGGCTGCGAACCCCAGCAGCGCGAACACCACCAGGAAGATCGGCCGCGTGCCCGCGAGCGCGTCCAGCCCCCAGCCGATGCCGAGTCCGAGCAGCATCCCCGCCACCAGCTCGGTCACCATCCGCCAGGCCAGCGAGCCCTGCGTGTATTCCCCGTGCCCCGCCCGCTCCGGCGCCTCGCGGGCCGACCGCGCCCTGGCGATCCGGTCCTCGAGCCGCTTCAGGCGGTCGGCAAACGGCTCCTCGGCCATGAGCCCGACCTTCCCCCGCATGGGCGGTTCCTCGGGGAGCGGTGGTAACGGAAAGGGGAGCGGGCTGTCAAGCGAAAGCCGCCGGGGCGGTTCCGGCGCAACTGCCTGAAATCATGCTGGATATTGCGGGTGGCAGCGAATCGTCGCGCTGGCGGGCGCAGGCGGCGAGGCCCGGATAAACCATCAACCGGATGGTTGACTTTCGCCGGCCGAGGCTCGACGACAGCGTAAATGACCCGCGAGCCCGTGGCCGATCTCGACCTAGTCTTCGCCGCGCTCGCCGATCCGACCCGGCGGGCGATCCTCGGCGCGCTCGTCGGCGGCGACCGCACGGTGGGCGAGCTCGCGCTGCCGCACGCGATGTCGCTCGCCGCGGTCTCCAAGCACCTGCAGGTCCTGGCGCGCGCCGGCCTCGTCGCGCAGCTCCGCGCCGGCCGCGCCACCACCTGCCGCCTGCTGCCCGATGGGCTCACCGCCGCCGGCATCTGGATCCAGGGCGTGGGCGGCTACGACGCCGGCGACGTGGACCGGCTCGAGATGCTGATCCGCGCCGGCCTCGCCGCCGGCGTCGCCCACGACGGCGGGGCCGGCTAAGGCAGCGGCATCAGCCCTTGTTGCCGCAGTTGAGGATCCAGGGCGTGCCGAAGCGGTCGATCACCATGCCGAACGATTTCGCCCAGAAGGTCTCCTGCAGCGCCATCTTCACCGTGCCGCCCTTCGCCAGCGCCTCGAAGGCGGCGGCGCCGGCATCGAGTTCGTCGAAGCCGAGCGACACCGAGAAGCCTTCGGGCTTGGAGTACCACTCGGGCGGCGCGTCCGAGCCCATGATGACCGTGTCGCCGACGCGGAGCGCCGCGTGCAGGATCCGGCCCTGGTGCTCGGGCTTCACCTCGCCTGCCATCGGCGAGTCGCCGAAGGTCTGCTGGTACTCGACGCTGCCGCCGAGGATGCGGGCGTATTCCGCGAAGGCCTCGGCGCAGCGGCCGTCGAAGGTCAGGTAGATGTTCACGTCCATGCGACGTCCTCCCGTCCGCGATTTAACGTCCCCAGCCGTCTCGCCTTGCGCGAGGGAGGTCGCGCCAGCCGGCCGGCGCTGCCCCCGGCGGCGGGTGAGGCGCTCAGCGCGTCAGCATCGGCCCGAGCGCGCGGCCGCCGAGGATGTGGACGTGCATGTGCGGCACCTCCTGGTGGCCGTTGCCGCCGGCGTTGGCGATCAGCCGGTAGCCGGCGCCCCCGTCGCCCGGCGCCACGCCGAGCGTGTCGCAGACCCGCGCCAGCGCACGGTGGAAGTCGGCGATCTCGGCGTCGCTCGCCGCCGCCGCGAAGTGGTCGTAGGTGACGTAGCGGCCCTTCGGGATCACCAGCACGTGCACCGGCGCCTGCGGCCGCACGTCGTGGAACGCCAGCGTGTGCTCGGTCTCGAGCACGGTGTTGCTCGGGATCTCCTTGCGCAGCACGCGCGCGAAGACGTTGCCGTCGTCGTAGTCATAGCTCATCGCCGTCCCTCCGGTTCGCCGTCCCGAGGCAAGGGCGAAACCGCGCTCCGGTCAAGACGCCGCCGGGCTCTTGCTTGCGTCGCTCAGGCGACCGCCCGCGACAGCGCGCAGTGCCGCCAGAGGTCGGAGAGCGCGCGCATCAGGAAGTCGAGGTCCGCATCGGTGTGCATCGGCGAGGGGGTGAAGCGCAGCCGCTCGGTCCCCTTCGGCACCGTCGGATAGTTGATCGGCTGGACGTAGACGCCGTAGTCGTCGAGCAGGATGTCGGAGATCATCTTGCACTTGACCGGGTCCTTCACCATCACCGG
>JBDHSS010000432.1:0-2799 GCA_039808205.1 Paracoccaceae bacterium
CCGACGGTGACGACGGTGTACACCCGGACGGCGACCGACGCCGGCGGCTGCACCTCGGTTGACTCCGTGGCCGTGTGCCCGCGCAACCTCCGCTGCGGCAGCAACAAGGTCCAGGTCTGCCACACGGTGCCGGGCCGCGACGCCTGGGCGCGCTTTGCGCTCGCGGCCGACGGCAAGGCGATGTCGACGACGGTGGCCGCGGTGCGGATGCTGGGCGGGCTGCTGAAGGACAAGGCCTTCGGCCCGCGCATCGTGCCGATCGTCGCCGACGAGGCGCGGACCTTCGGCATGGACAACCTGTTCCGCCAGATCGGCATCTATGCGCCCGAGGGGCAGCTCTACGTGCCCGAGGATGCCGGCTCGATGCTGTTCTACAAGGAGGCCGCGAACGGCCAGCTGCTCGAGGAGGGCATCACCGAGGCCGGGGCGATCGCGTCGTGGACCGCCGCCGCCACCGCGCACAGCGTGCACGGCGTCACGACGCTGCCCTTCTACATCTACTACTCGATGTTCGGCTTCCAGCGCGTCGGCGACCTGATCTGGGCGGCGGCCGACCAGCGCGCCCGCGGGTTCCTGCTCGGGGCAACGGCCGGACGCACCACGCTATCCGGCGAGGGGCTGCAGCACCAGGACGGCAGCAGCCACGTGATCGCCGCGACGGTGCCGAACTGCCGGGCCTACGACCCGGCCTTTGCCTGCGAGCTCGCGGTGATCCTCGAGCACGGGCTCCGCCGCATGGTCGCGGAGCAGCGCGACGAGTTCTTCTACGTCACTGTGATGAACGAGGCCTGCGCCCAGCCGAGCCTGCCCGCGGGCGCGGAGGAGGGAATCCTCAAGGGGCTTTATCGCCTCGGCGGCCGCGGCGACCCGGAGGCCGCGGTGCGGGTGCGGCTGCTCGGGTCGGGCACGATCCTGCCGCAGGTCATCGGCGCCGCCGACCTTCTGGCCGATCGCTACGGCATCGCCTCCGACATCTTCAGCGCCACGAGCCATTGCGAGCTTGCGCGCGAGGCGTGGTCGGTCGAGCGGCGCAACCGACTCGGCGCGGCCGAGCCGCCGGAGACGAGCCACGTCGAGCGGCTGCTCGCCGGGCCGATGCCGGTCGTCGCCGCAAGCGACTACGTCCGCGCGCTGCCGCAGCTCATCGCGCCGTACGTCGCCGGCCGGTTCGTGGCGCTCGGCACCGACGGCTTCGGCCGCAGCGACACGCGCGCGGCGCTGCGCGCGTTCTTCGAGGTGGACAGCCGAAGCGTGGCGCTGGCCGCGATCGAGGCGCTCGCGCGCGACGGCCACCTGGCGCGAGAGGTGTTCCGGAGCGCCGCCGCCGATCTCGGCGGAGATGCGGCAAAGCCGGCGCCGTGGGCGGTGTGAGCGCGTCGCAAGCCGAACCCCGTCGCCTCACGCGCGCCGGGCCCTGCCGCCGCGCGAGACGCGGCGCAGCTCGGCGACCTCGGCGGCGGTCGCTACCTCGACGTGCTGGCGGTAGCGGTTGCCGAAGAGCTCGAGCATCGAGTCGTGGCTCTGGTCGGAGCTGCTGCAGACCGCGTCCTGCACCAGCACCGTCCGATAGCCGAGGTCGACCGCGCCGAGGACCGTGGCGAGCACGCACATGTCGGTCTCGCCGCCCGTGACGACGACGGTGTCGCAGTTGCGCTCGCGCAGCCGCCCGACGAGATCCGGCCCCCACCACGGCGAATAGACCGGCTTGTCGAGGGTCTCGGCCGGCGGGACGAAGCGGGCGAGCGCCGGCATCAGCTCGACCGTCGCCTCGCCGACCGCCTCGATCGTCATCGACGCCCAGTGCGTGTAGTAGCGCTGCCAGGTGCCGTGGCCTTCGCCCGGGTGCCGCGCCGGGATGAACCGGGTGAAGATCGTCCACTCGGGCTCGGTCTCGCAGAGCCGGACGATCTCGGGCAGCACCCGCGGCATCCACGCCAGCCCCCACGGGGTGCCGGGGGCGAACAGGCGCTGCATGTCGATGCAGAGGTGCACGGCCGTCGCGGGCAGCGGCTCGTCGCGGAGCGTCGAGTCGTGCATCAGCGCGCGCCTTCGCAGGCCGGGTGCGCGCGGGTCGCGGCGCGCGGCTCAGCGGCTGACAAACTTGTTGAACCGGTTCTCCGGCTCGTCCTGATAGAGAAACGCGAGCTTGCTGTCGTCGAACTTGTCGAAGAAGGCGTCCCAGCCGATTTCCTCGAGCTCTTCCTCGGGCTCGCCGAAGTCGAGGCGGAGGAGCCCGGGGTCGCCGTCGTCTCCGGTGCCCTTCACCCGCGCCGGCCGGCCGCCGCGCGCCTCGGCCCAGGCCCGGATGGTCTCGTGGTCGGTCGTGGTCTTGGCCATGGCAGTCTCCCTCTCCCGGCAGCGGCAGAACGTCGGCGGGGGCGCTGCGGTTCCCCGGAATGGAGGAGCGACGTTTGCCGAAGTGCCGGAAACCCGGACGCCTGCCAGGCGTTGAGCATCCGGCAGATCGAGGAGTACCGCCATGAATCGCCCCGCCGACAGTTCGAGACGAGACGAGATCGCCCGGGTCGCCTACGCGATCTGGGAGGCCGAGGGCCGGCCCGACGGGCGCGACCACGAGCACTGGATGCAGGCGACCCGCGTCGTCGACGAGGGCCGGGCGGAGCTGGAGTATCCGCCCGCAGGCGAGCCCGACGAGGCGGGCGCGCGGCCGGTGCAGCCGGGCTTCCGCGACGTGCCGCCGGGGATCGTGCCGCGGATGAAGGAGGACGCGGGCCCCGAGCTGCGCGAGGATCCGGGCGGCCGGTTCGCGACGCAGCTGTCGGAGGCGCCGGAGGAGCG
>JBDHSS010000433.1:0-2780 GCA_039808205.1 Paracoccaceae bacterium
CCGCTCTCGCCGGTGATCATCACGCCGAGGTCGGTGTTCATCAGCCGCGCGAGGATGCGGTAGACCTCCTGCATCGCCGGCGAGCGGCCGATGAGCGGCAGGTTGTCCTCGCGCGGGCCGTCCTCCTCGACGGCTGGCGCGTGGCGGGTCTTCTGGTTCAGCGCCTTGGAGACCTGACCCAGCACCTCCTTGAGATCGAACGGCTTCGGCAGGTACTCGTAGGCGCCGACCTCGGCGGCACGAATCGCCGTCATCACCGTGTTCTGCGCGCTCATCACGATCACCGGCAGGTCCGGGCGGCGCTTGCGGATCGCCGGCAGCAGGTCGAGCGCGTCGCCGTCGGGCATCATCACGTCGGTGACGACGACGTCGCCCTCGCCCTCCTCGATCCAGCGCCAGAGCGTGGTCGCCGCCCCGGTCGCGCGCACGCGGCAGCCGGCGCGGGTCAGCGCCTGCGCGAGCACGGTGCGGATGGTGCGATCGTCGTCCGCGACGAGGATGGTGCCTTCCATCGCCTAGCTCCCCGCTTCCTCGCCGTCGTCGACAGCACCCTTCCAGACCGGCAGCCGAACGCGGAACCGCGTCCGGCCCGGCCGGCTGTCGCACTCGACGACGCCCCCGTGGTCGGCGACGAACTTCGAGACCAGCGACAGGCCGAGCCCGGTGCCGTTGACCTTCGAGCTGACGAAAGGGTCGAAGATGTCGCGGATCAGCGTCTCGGGGATGCCGGGGCCGTTGTCGGTCACGGCAATGACGAGCGGCAGGCTCTCGCTCTGCTGGCCGGGGCGCGCCATCTTGACGCCGGGGCTGTAGGCGGTGGCGATGGTGATGACGCCGCCGGTGCGCGGCACCGCCTCGGCCGCGTTCTTGAGCAGGTTCTGGAACACCTGCAGCAGCTGGTCGGGGTCGCCGGCGGTCGGCGGCAGCGACGGGTCGAACTCCTCGGCAAAGCGGGCGTGGGCAGCGAAGCCCGCCTGCGCCGCGCGGCGGGCGCGGTCGAGCACGTCGTGGATGTTGAGCGGGCGGCGCTGCGCCGGGCGCAGGTCGCCGAACTGCTCGACCCGGTCGACGAGCTTGCCGATCCGCGCCGCCTCGGCCTGGATCAGCCCGGTCAGCTCGCGGTCGCCGTCGCCGACGCTCATCTCGAGGAGCTGCGCCGCGCCGGAGATGCCGGCGAGCGGGTTCCGAATCTCGTGCGCCAGCATCGCCGCCATCCCCGTCACCGAGCGCGCGGCCGAGCGGTGGCCGAGGCTGCGGTCCATCTGCTCGGCCATGCCCTGCGGGTGCAAGAGGATCAGGATCTCGCCGGTGCCGTCGTTGAGCGGCGTCGCGTGCACGTTCTGCAGGAGCGGCGGCTGCTCGGCCCAGCCGACCATGACGTTGTACTGCGCCACCGAGACGCCGCTCCGGCGCGCCTGGCCGACGACGTCGAGCACCGAGCTGCCGGACCCAAGGAAGCGCGCCAGCGGCCGCCCGGCCATCTGCCGCAACGAGGTGGCGCCGAAGCTCTCGGTCGCGGGGTTGGCGGTGAGGATCTGGTCGCTCTGGTCGACGACGAGCGCCGGATAGGGGATCGCGCCCCAGAGCGCCTCGAAGCCCGTGGCGCTGATCTCTGCCTGACTTGCGTGTTCGTTCATGAACCCTGTGACACCCTGCCCTGCCGCAAAATGAGGCGGTTGGGGAGCCGTGCCCGATAAGCGACAGCCGCGCGCTCATTCCATAAGCAGTGCTGCGTCCCTGTCTATCGCAGCGCGGCAAACCTGACAAGGCGAAGGCGAAGGCTGCGCGCTCCTGCCGATGCTTCACGCGCCGCCGAAAATGTCCTTAACCTCGATCGTCAATCCCGGGGGCTCGAGCGTCAAAGTCCCGTCGTGGACGATCCGCACGCCGATCTGACCATCCTCGTCCCGCCGGTGATGGATGGCGACCCGCTTGTCCGTATCGACGATGAGATAATGCCGCACGCTCGGCACCGAGAGATAGCTGGCGAGCTTCGCGCCCCGGTCGATTCCGCGGCTGGACCGCGAGACGACCTCGACCACGATGACCGGGTCGGCGACCTCGAGTGCATCCTCGGGCAGCGGCGGGCCGCACCGGACCAGCGCATCGGGCTCGTAGACCGTCCGGTCGTCGATCCTGACCGTTGCACCGTCGGGATGCGCCTCGCAGGACAGGCCGCGCGCGGCAATCGCCGCCTCGAGCGCGCGCAAGGTCCGGTTCTTCGCGCGGCCGTGGCCGATCCGCTCGGGTGCCATGGCGACGACGGTGCCGTTGTCGAGCTCGAAGCGCCCCTCGGGCTGGTCCAGCGCCCAGGCGATGAACTCGTCGGCGGTGAATTCGGTCTGTCTTGGCTGTTCCATCGCTCGATCGCGCTTCTGTCGCCTTCGCAGTCTATCACCGGCTTTCGTTCTGCGCGACACCGCCCGACGGCGGGATTGTGGCGGCCGCGCGATCCGCCCTATAACGCGCGCGCCGGCGAAGCGGGCGCCGGGAGCCGGTTGGACGAGGCGAGATGCGGACTGCGGCTCTGATCATGGCGGCCGGGCGCGGCGAGCGGCTGGGCCGCGCAACGCCGAAGCAGTACCTGCCGCTCGGCGGCCGACCGATGCTCGCCTGGAGCATCGAGGCGCTGCTCGCGCTCCCCGAGGTGGACCGGCTCTCCGTCGTCATCCATCCCGACGACGCCACGGCCTACGCGCGCGCGGTCGAGGGCTGCGCCGACCCCCGCCTCGCGCCGCCGGTCGCCGGCGGCGCAGACCGGGCGGACTCGGTCCTCGCCG
>JBDHSS010000434.1:0-2777 GCA_039808205.1 Paracoccaceae bacterium
CACACGCCAGGGGGGTCCCTTTTGGAAGCCGATCACCCCGCAAGCGGGGGCCTTATTCCACGCCGATCAACAGTCGGGATACTCGAGGCAGCTCAGCGGTCCGCTGTCGCGAGACCATCCGCTCCAGCTGAGCGAGAAGGGGCGGACCTTCCCTAGCTCGCACCGCCACCTTCTCGACCGCCTCGTCTGGCCGCATCCTGCCCGACCCGCTCACCGCCATGCTGGAGCGGCTGAAGCTGACCGCGCTCCGTGACCGGCTCGACAACCTGCTCGACGACGCCTCCCGCCGTGTCAATCGGCGCGCAAACTCGACCCCCGATCGGCGTCCAATTTTAACCCCCTTGTCCAGTTAGAGAGACGGGCCTGACGCGCGGGAGCTATCCTACGGCGCAGGCGCGTCAGGCCCGTCTCTGGGCGCACCGGCGGGGATCAGGCTCGGGTCTTGAAGCGCCAGCTCTTGTTGCCGGTCTCGACGATGTCGCAGTGGTGGGTCAGCCTGTCGAGGAGCGCGGTGGTCATCTTGGCGTCGCCGAAGACGCTGGGCCATTCGCCGAAGGCGAGGTTGGTGGTGACGACGACCGAGGTCTGTTCGTAGAGCTTGCTGACCAGGTGGAAGAGCAGCTGGCCGCCGGCCTGGGCGAAGGGCAGGTAGCCGAGTTCGTCGAGCACGACGAAGTCGAGACGGCCGAGATGATCGGCGAGCCGGCCCTGCCTGCCGCCGCGAGCCTCGGCCTCGAGCTTGTTGACGAGATCGACGACGTTGAAGAAGCGGCCGCGGGCGCCGCCGCGGATGCAGGCGCGGGCGATGGCCACGGCGATGTGGGACTTGCCGGTTCCCGTGCCGCCGATCAGCACGACGTTGCGCTGCTGTTCGAGGAACCCGCCGCCGGCGAGGTCGCGCACCAGCGTCTCGTTGACCGGCGTGTCGTCGAAGACAAAGTCCTCGATCTCCTTGGCGAGCGGCAGCTTGGCGATGGCGATTTGGTACTTGATCGAGCGCGCCTGCTTCTCGCTGAGCTCGGCCGACATGAGGTCGCCGACGACCTTCTGGGGCTCGTGCTGGCGCTTCACCGCCGCCGCGACGATCTCGTCGTAGGCGGCCTTCATGCCAAAGAGCTTTAGCCCGCTCATGGCGGCGAGGATCTCGGTTCTCTCCATCATACGGCTCTCCTGAGGCTGTCATACCGGGCGCAGTCGGCGATCGGCTCGCAGGCGAGCCGGAGCGCGTCGGGCGTCATGATCGTCGCCGGCGGCCCGGGATCGCGGCTGCGGGCGAGGATGTTGAGCACGACGTCGGCGGAATGGACACCGTCGGCCAGCGCCTCGGCGCAGGCCGCCTCCACCGCGGCCAGACCGTCGGTCAGCACCGCGCCGAGGATGTCGACCATCTGCCGGTCGCCGTCCGGCGACGCCTTCAGCTTGCGGCGGACGCGCTCGATGGCGCCGGGCAGCACCCAGTCCTTGAAGGGCGCGCCGTTGCGCAACGCGCCGGGTTTGCGGGCCAGCACGGGCACGTAATGCCAGGGGTCATAGACCGTGGCGCCGCGGCCGAAAGCGCGGGCGTGCTCGGCGACCACGCGGCCGTCCTGGCGAATCTGGATCCGATCGGCGTAGGCGCGGACCTCCACCGGCCGCCCTACGGCGCTCGCCGAGACCGAGTACTTGTTGGTGTCGAAACGGACGAGGCAGGTCTTGGAGACCGAGGCCGTCACTGCGTGGAAGCCATCGAAGGGCCCGCGATAGGGCACGAGGCTCGGTCGCTCGGCCTCGAACATCTCCCAGATCGTGCGGTCGCGCAGTTCGGGATGCCGGTTGGCCTTCGCCCAGGCGACGCAGCGATCCAGCAGCCAGGCGTTCAGCTCGTCGTAGCTCTTCACCCGCACCCGCGGCGAGAAGAAACGCTGGCGCACGACGCCGACCTGGTTCTCGACCTGGCCCTTCTCCCAGCCCGAGGCCGGCGTGCACGCCACAGGCTCGACCAGATAATGGCCGCACATCTGCAGGAAGCGGCGGTTGTAGGCGCGCTCGCGGCCCACGAAGACCCCGTCCACCGCGGTCTTCATGTTGTCGTAGATCCCACGCGTGCACGCGCCCTTGAAGAAGGCAAACGCCCGGTCGTGGGCGTCGAACACCATTTCCTGGCTCTCTCGGGGATAGGCCCGGACGAATAGCATCCGGCTGTGGCAGAGCCGGACATGCGCCACCTTGACCGTGGTGGTGACGCCGTCGATCAGCACCACCTCGTGGCTCCAGTCGAACTGGTAGGCCTCGCCCGGCTCGAAGCTCAACGGCACGAAGGCCGACGCCGACGCCGCGCTCTCGCGCCGCCGCCACGTCGCCGCGTAGCGCCGCACCGCGTCGTAGCCGCCCTCGTAGCCGAGCGCGCGAAGCTCCTCGTACACCCGCATCAGCGTCAGCCGGTCCCGCGCCGACCGCGCCGCATTGGTCGCCAGCAGACGGTCGAGCTCGTCGCGCCAGGGCCCGACCTTCGGCTGCGGCTGAACCTCGCGCTCGTAGTCGAACGACGTCGCCTCGGACCGCAGGATCTTGCGCACCGTGTTGCGCGCAATGTGCAGGTCCCGGCTGATCTGCTTGATCGTCCTGCCCCGCACGAAGAACTCGCGGCGAACCCGCGCAATCGTGTCCACGCCCTTCATCCCCCTCCCGCCCATCCGCCAACATGGACGGGCAGTGTCCGCGCCACCGCGGGCGAAGGGGGGTCAATTTTGGACGCCGATCCTCCCGCTCAGGGGGTCAACATTCCATGCCGATCCACA
>JBDHSS010000435.1:0-2771 GCA_039808205.1 Paracoccaceae bacterium
TGGCTGTCGGCGAAGGAGGCGAAGCTCTTCTGCCCGCCGCTCGACATCAATCCGAACGCCCGCTACCCGGTGATGGGCGCCGCGCTGCAGCGCCGCGCCGGCACCGCCCGCCACGACGCCGTCGCCTGGGGCTACGCCCGCGGCGCCGCCGCCCGCGGCGTCGACATCATCCAGAACTGCCCGGTGACTGCGATCCGCCGCGGCCCGGACGGCCGCGTCACCGGCGTCGAGACCGCGAAGGGCTTCATCGCCGCGAAAAAGGTCGCGGTCTCCGCGGCGGGCCACACCTCGGTGGTGATGGAGACCGCGGGCGTTCGCCTGCCGCTCGAGTCCTACCCGCTGCAGGCGCTGGTCTCCGAGCCGATCAAGCCGATCTTCCCGTGCGTCGTGATGTCGAACTCGGTGCACGCCTACATCAGCCAGTCCGACAAGGGCGAGCTCGTCATCGGCTCGGGCACCGACCAGTACGTCAGCTACTCCCAGCGCGGCGGCCTGCCGCTGATCGAGCACACACTGGCGGCGATCTGCGAGATCTTCCCGATCTTCCGCCGGATGCGAATGCTCCGGAAGTGGGGCGGCATCGTCGACGTGACCCCGGACCGTTCGGCGATCCTTGGCAAAACCCCGGTGCCAGGCCTCTACGTCAACTGCGGCTGGGGCACCGGCGGCTTCAAGGCAACGCCGGGCGCCGCCCACGTGCTCGCCCATACGGTCGCGAAGGACGAGCCGCACCCGATCAACGCCCCGTTCACGCTCGAGCGCTTCACCACCGGCCGGCTGATCGACGAAGCCGCCGCCGCCGCCGTCGCGCACTGAGGATCCGACCATGCTTCTAATCTATTGCCCCTACTGCGAGCAGGACCTTCCCGAGCTCGAGTTCGCCTACGCCGGCGAGGCCCACATCGCCCGCCCGGCCGATCCCGCGGCGCTCAGCGACGAGGAGTGGCGCGACTTCCTCTTCATCCGCTCGAACCCGAAGGGCGTCCACTTCGAGCGCTGGCGACACCTGAACGGCTGCGCCCGCTTCTTCAACGCCGCCCGCGAGACCGTCGGCGACAAGTTCCTCGCCACCTACAAGGCTGGCGAGCCCCGCCCGGACGCCGACGCCCTCCTCGCCAGCCCGACAGGAGACGCCAAATGACCAGCTACCGCCTCCCCAACCGCGGCCGTGTCGACCATCGCAAGTCCGTCCGCTTCACGTTCGACGGCAAGTCCTACCAGGGCCTCGCCGGCGACACCCTCGCCTCGGCGCTGCTCGCCAACGGCGTCCACCTGATGGGCCGCTCCTTCAAGTACCACCGCCCGCGCGGCGTCGTCTCCGCCGGCTCCGACGAGCCGAACGCCCTCTTCGGCACCCGCCGCGGACCCGGCCGCTTCGAGCCCAACACCCGCGCGACCATCCAGGAGCTGCGCGACGACCTCGAGGCGACGAGCCAGAACCGCTGGCCGAGCCTCGCCTTCGACATGGGCGCGATCAACGACAACCTCGGCTCGCTGTTCTCGGCAGGCTTCTACTACAAGACCTTCATGTGGCCGCGCTCCTTCTGGGACCGCGTCTATGAGCCGATCATCCGGAACGCTGCCGGCCTCGGCGTCTCCCCGACCGAGCCCGACGCCGACCGCTACGCCAGCCGCTTCGCCCACACCGACGTGCTGATCATCGGCGCCGGCCCCGCCGGGCTTGCCGCCGCGCTCGCCGCCGGCCGCTCGGGCGCCAAGGTCATGCTCGTCGACGAGAACTCCGAGCCGGGTGGCACGCTGCTCTCCGAGCCCGCCGTCGTCATCGACGGCAAGCCGGCCTGGGACTGGCTCGCCGCGACCCTCGCCGAGCTCGCCGGACTGCCCAATGTCACGATCCTGACCCGCACCACCGCGATCGGCTACTACCACCAGAACATGATCGGTCTCGCCCAGCGCCTGACCGACCACCTCGCGACCGTCCCCTCCGACGCCCCGCGCGAGCGGATGTGGAAGGTCCGCGCCAGGGAGGTCGTCCTCGCCCAGGGCGCGCTCGAGAAGCCGCTGGTCTTCGACGGCAACGACCGCCCCGGGGTGATGCTCGCCGGCGCCGCCCAGACCTATCTCAACCGCTTCGGCGTCAAGGTCGGCGACCGCCCGGCCATCGTCACCGCCCACGACAGCGCCTGGCACGCCGCCTTCGACCTCGCCGACGCCGGGGCGAAGCCCGTGGCCATCGTCGACGTTCGCCCGGCGGTTGACACAGCCCTCACCGACCGCGCCCGCGCCCTCGGCATCGAAGTGCTGCTCGGCCGCACCGTCACCGGCACCTCCGGCCGGCTGCGGGTGAAGTCCCTCCGCGTCAACCGCATGGAGGGTGGCAAGCCCGGCGCGCCGCGCGACATCGGCTGCGACGCCGTGCTGATGTGTGGCGGCTGGACACCCTGCCTCCACCTCTTCAGCCACACGCAGGGCAAGCTCGCGTGGGACGAGGCGCTGCAGGTCTACCTGCCGGGCAAGAAGACCGAGGCGGTGCAGATCGCTGGCGCGGGCCGCGGCCTCTGGGGCATCGCCAGCACCCTCGAGGATGGCGCCACCGCCGGCGCCACTGCTGCCCGCGACGCGGGCCACGATGCGACCGCGCAGACCCACACGGTCACCGCCGACCGCACCGGCTCGGGCGTCACCTGCAAGGAGCTGCCAACCGACAAGGACCCGGGCAAGGCCAAGGCCTTCATCGACTTCCAGAACGACGTCACCGCCAAGGACATCCGCCTCGCGGTCCGCGAGGGGATGCGCTCGATCGAGCACGT
>JBDHSS010000436.1:0-2750 GCA_039808205.1 Paracoccaceae bacterium
GAAATGAGCTTGCGCCTGATTGCCCCGCCCGCCGACCTTCCCGTGACGGTGGGCGAAGCGAAGACCTACCTGCGAGTGGACCACGCCGACGACGACGGCGCCATTTCGGCGATGCTCGCGGCGGCGGTGGACTTGCTCGACGGCCGCAGCGGCATCCTCGGGCGCTGCCTGGAACCCGCCACCTGGGAGCTGCTGCTCGACGCCTTCCCGTGCGCGGAAATCCGGTTGCCGCTCGGGCCGGTGGCGAGCGTGGCGAGCGTTGCCTACACCGACCCCGACGGCGGCGAGGGCACGGTGGACCCTTCCCAGTTCGAGGTGGACACGGCCGAGGGCTTCGGCGGCTGGATCGTGCCGCACGCGGGCTTTGCGTGGCCGGCGACGATGGCGACCATCAACGCGGTGCGCATCCGCTATGTCGCCGGCCTCGGCACGCCGGAGGGCGTCCGACAGGCGATCCTCGACATGGTGGCGAGCCGCTACGACGCGCGCGGCAATGGCCGGCTGCTGACGCCGGGCATCGTCGCGGACCTCGCGCCGTACCGCCGGCCGGTGGTGTGATGGGCAAGCATTCGGGACACGTCACCCGCGGCCAGCGATGGGCGGCGCTGCGGGCGCAGGTGCTCGCGCGGGACCGGCACGCCTGCCAGCTCTGCGGCAAGCGCGGCCGGCTGGAAATCGACCACAAGGCGCCAGTGCGGACGCATCCGCGCCTCGCCTGGGACATGGGCAACCTGCAAGCGCTCTGCCCGAGCTGTCACAGCAAGAAGACCAACCGCGAGTTGGGGCGCATCGAAGCGTCCCCGGCTCGCGACGCATGGCGCGCGGCCGTCCGCGCCCTCGAAAGAACGGCACCCCGAGCACACGAAAGGAACCCCCGTGCTTGATTCAGTGAAGATCGCGCGCCGCCAGTCGGAAATCCGGCAGAGCCTCGCCGAGCTTGTCGGGAAGGATACCCCGAGCGAGGACGAGACCCGGAGCATGGAGACGCTCGACCGGGAATATCGCCAGAACGAAACCCGCTACAGGGCCGCGCTCGTGGCCGAAGACGGCGAGCGGCGCGACGCCGGGGCCGAGCTGGAGACCCGCGGCGGCCGGCAGTGGGCCGAACTCGTCGCCGGCTTCGAGCTGCGGCAGGTGGCGCTGGCGCTCGACGAGGGCCGCAGCCTCGACGGCCGGACGGCCGAGGTGGTGGCCGAGCTGCGCTCGGCTGGCGGCTACCGCGGCGTTCCGGTGCCGTGGGCGGCGCTGGAGGTCCGGGCCGGCGAGACGGTGGCCAGCGGCACGCCGGACCCGATCCAGACCCGGCCGATCATCGACCGGCTGTTTCCCGCCAGCGTCGCCGGCGCCATGGGCGCGCAGATGATCGCCATCGACTCGGGCGCGGTCGAATGGCCGGTGGTCACGGCGAGCGTGGCAGCCGGTTGGGCCGACGGCGAGACCGCGGCCGTCGCCGGGCCGACCGCCTTCGCCACGACCGACCGGGCGCTGAAGCCGGAACAGAACCTCGGCATTCAGATGCGCGTCACCCGCAAGGCGCTGAAGCAGAGCGGTATCGCGCTCGAGGACGCGATCCGCCGCGACATGAACTCGGCGATGGCCGTCGCGCTCGACAAGGCTGTCTTTCTCGGCACCGGAGCGAACGGGCAGCCGCTCGGCGTCATCTCGGGGGCGGCGACCTACGGCATCAGCGCGACGGCGCTCAACGCCGCAGCCTCGTGGGCCGGCTTCCGGGCGGCGGTGGTGCGCTTCATGACCGCGAATGCGGCGGGCTCGCCGGCTGCGGTCAAGCTGCTCATCCGCCCCGAGGTGTGGTCGGCGCTTGATGCGGCGCTCATCACGGGCACGGCGGTGAGCGAATGGGACAGGCTCGTCGGCAACATCCCGGCGGGGAACGTCGTGATGAGCACGAATGCGCTCGCGGCGCCCGCGGGCTCGCCGGCCGAAAGCTCGGCGCTCTTGACGACCGCGGCCGGGGGCGTGGCGCCGATCTTCGTCGGCACCTGGGGCGCGGTGGACCTGATCCGCGATCCGTTCTCCGACGCGCAGTCGGGCGGGCTGCGGCTGACCGCGCTTGCCACGGTGGACGTGACGGTGGCGCGGCCGGCGCAACTCGAAGTGCTGACCGAGGTGCAGTGATGAAGCGCGCGCTTCTCTGGGGCGGTGCGAGCGGCGGCCTGGAGCTGCGCGCGGCGGACGATGGGGGCGCCCGGCTGTCCGGACGCTTCCCGTACAACTCGGCGACTGACCTCGCCCCGAAGCGGCGGGAAAGCATCGCCTCGGGCGCCTTCCGCGCGCGCATCGAGGCCGGCGAGGAAATCCACCTGCTGCTCGGGCACGACTTCAACCGGCCGCTCGCCTCGACGCGGGCGGGCAGCCTGCGGCTTGACGATCGCCTCGACGCGCTCGTCTTCGAGGCGGAGATCACGGCGGAGATGGCGGCCTCGACCACGGGACGCGATGCGCTGGCGATGATCCGCGGGCGCCTCGCAACCGGCCTCTCGCCGGGCTTCGTCGTGCCGCGGGGCGGCGACGAGGTGCGCGAGGCGGCGGACGGGCTGCTGCGCGTGGTGCGCTCGGCCGAGCTGCACGAGTTGAGCGTCGTCACCCGCCCGGCCTACGCGCACGCGCAGGTGGAGGCGCGGAGCTGGACGCCGGTCGGGGCGCCAGCGCCGCGGACCTCGCATCTCCGGCGGTGGAGGGCGTGATGGAGACGATCATCGCACGTCCCGTCCCTTGGCCGAGCCTCGGCG
>JBDHSS010000437.1:0-2733 GCA_039808205.1 Paracoccaceae bacterium
TGCTCCGGCCGTTCGTCACCGTCCTCATCTGGTCGGCGATCCTCGCGGTCGGGTTCTATCCGCT
This sequence comes from Paracoccaceae bacterium, assembly GCA_039808205.1. Classification (GTDB taxonomy): domain Bacteria; phylum Pseudomonadota; class Alphaproteobacteria; order Rhodobacterales; family Rhodobacteraceae; genus Amaricoccus. The sequence goes on from JBDHSS010000437.1 coordinate 65, forward strand.
GTTCGAGCGGCTGAACCGGCGGCTGGGCGGGCGGCCTTGGCTCGCCTCGGGCCTGCTCACCGGCGCGTTCCTGCTCGTCACCCTCGGGCCGACGACGGTGCTGCTCTCGAGCCTCGTCGTCTCGCTCGAGCACCTCGGCGAGCGGCTGCACGGCGGCGGCCTCGTCCTGCCGCCGCCGCCCGAGGCGCTCCGCCACGTGCCGCTCCTCGGCGACGTGACCGAAACCTGGACCACGGCCTCGGCGAATCTCGAGGGCTTCGCCGCCCGCCACGGATCGGAGCTCCTGTCGGCCGGCGCGTGGCTGCTGGTGCGGGTCGAAGGCCTGGCCGGCAGCCTCGTCGCCATCCTCGTCGGCGTGGTGGTGGCGGGCTTTCTCTACGCCCCGGGGCCGCGGCTGCAGCGGGCGGTGCGCCGCGTCGCCGAGCGGATCTCGGGCGAGCACGGCTCGGCCTTCGTCGACCTGACGGCGGCGACGATCCGCAACGTCGCCCGCGGCGTGATCGGCGTCGCGATGATCCAGTCGATGCTGATCGGCATCGCCTTCATCCTCGCCGACCTGCCGGGCGCCGGGCTCCTCGCGCTCGCCACGCTCGTCCTCTGCATCGTGCAGGTCGGCGCGGTGCCGGTGGTGCTGCCGGTGCTCGTCTGGGCCTGGGCGACCAAGGAGGCGACGCCGGCGCTCCTCCTCACGCTCTACCTCGTGCCCTGCACCCTCGCCGACAACGTGCTGAAGCCGATGCTCATGGGCAAGGGCCTCGAGGTGCCGACCAGCGTCATCCTCCTCGGCGTCATCGGCGGCACCCTGGCCTTCGGGCTGATCGGCCTCTTCCTCGGGCCGGTGGTGCTCGCGGTGCTCTACGATCTCGCGCTGTTCTGGCTCGCCGAGGAGGAGCCGCGGGAGGATCCCGGATCCGGCGGGATCGAGTAGGTGAGGCTCGCCCGCGCCACCGGCAAGTCCATCCCCTCGGAGAAGACGAGCACGTCCCCGACCGAGAGCGCGCGCCCGAGCTTCAGGACCCGCGCCTCGGCGCGGAGCCAGCCGGGCGCGGGCTTGCGCATGAAGTCGATCGAGGCCCCGGTGGTGACGGCGAGCGCCTCGCGGCCGATCATCGCCAGCGTCGCCATGTAGTAGGCGCAGTCCGCGAGGGCGAAGAGCGTCGGGCCGGAGATCGTGCCCCCGGGGCGGAGATCGGCCCGGGAGGTCGCCATCCGCGCCACAAGGCGGAAGGGCGCGAGGTCGAGCACCTCGAGGCGCCCCCCGAGCTCGGGGAATACCTCCGCCATGTAGGCGTGAATCTCGGGGATGGTGAACCGGGTCTGCCCGTCGTCTCGTCTCACGGCCGGCTCATACCTCGAGAATGCCCCACCAGCGCAGGGTGGAGCGGTAGTGCACCCGGATCGCGTCGACGGCCGCCTCGGCGTCGCGGCGGTCCAGCGCCTCGATGATCGCCAGATGCTCCTGCATCGCCGGCACGATTCGGTCCGGCAGGAACGGCCGGGTGTTCTGCACCACGGCGATCCGGTCGCGGTTGACGGCATAGACCTCGGCCGCGATCGGATTGGAAAGTCCGGCGGCGAGCGCATCGTGCAGCGTGAGGTCGGTGAGAACGGCCCGCCGCGGCAGCTCCGGGGTCATCCGGTTCAGCGCATCGTCGATCAGGGTCTCGTGGCTCGCACGAAGCTCGGCGAGCGGCATCGCCCGCGCCTCCGCAACGAGACGACGGGCCCCCTCGGCGTCGAGCATGGCGCGGAGATCGATGCAGTCGCGCGTAACGGCGGGCGAGGCATCCATCACCAGCACGCCGCGCTTCGGAAGCACCCGCACGAGACCGCTCACGTCGGCGCGCTTCACCGCCTCGCGCGTGGCGGCGAGCGGCAGATCGAGGAGCTCCACGAGCCCCGGCATGGACACGAACTGCCCGGATGCCAGCCGCCCGTCACGCAACGCCGCGATCAGTCCATGGTAAGCCCGGTCCGCCATCAGCGACTCACCACTTGCAAGTTCCCGATTCATTTGCGTCCCTTCGTTCGTGCCGTGGGTCATTTTCAGGAAAATCCTGAAGGACCCTCAGGTATGGCGTGATTGTATGCCAGAGCGCGTATCAGGTAACATCTCAGCTAAGTTGCCACCAGCCTCGATACAAGGAGCTGGCCTAAAAAACGGTCTCCCCAAGAGGACCGACCTGCATTTGGACCGACCCGGACCGGGGCGGACATCAGAACCAGACGCGCCCGGAGGGCGCAAGCAAGGGGAAGCGCATGAGCGAGAACACAGAGCACGGGATGGAGCGGCTAGGCCACGCCGCCGAGCTGCACGAAGCCCTCCCGGCGGGCGTGTCGCCAAAGCTCTACAACCGGGATCTGGCACCGGCCAAACAGGCCGGCCGGACCTGGAAAGCCTATAACATCTTCGCCCTCTGGGCGAACGACGTGCACAGTCTCGGAAACTACTCCTTCGTCATGGGCCTGTTCGCGCTCGGCCTGGGCGCCTGGCAGATCCTCGTCGCGCTTCTCTTCGGCGCGCTGTTTCTCTTCGTGCTGCTCACTCTCTCGGGCTTCATGGGCATCAAGACCGGCGTGCCCTTCCCGGTGCTGAGCCGACTCAGCTTCGGCGTCATCGGCTGCCAGATCCCGGCGCTGATCCGTGGTGGCGTCGCCATCGTCTGGTT
>JBDHSS010000438.1:0-2726 GCA_039808205.1 Paracoccaceae bacterium
GCCGTCGAAGGTCTGCGCGCCGGAGAGGCCAGCGAGCTCGGTGGAGACGTCGGGCAGCGCGAAGCTGCGGACAGCGCCCGCCGCGATCGCCGCCAGGTCGAAGACCGCGCGCCGGGTTGGGTCGGCGTCGTGGGCAAGCTCGAACACGGCGTCGGAGAAGAAGGCCGGCAGCCCGGCGGCGGCCCAGGCGCTGCCGGTCCAGGCGAGGAAGCTCGCCTCATCGACGACCCAGGCCTGCCAGCCGGGACGCGGCACCAGCCGCATCCATGTGCCGTCGACGTAGTAGGCGACGTTGAGGTCCCAGCCCGACCACGCACCGGTCGCGCCCAGTGCCACGATGTAGCGCGCCCCGTCGGCCGGACTGGCAGGCGGCGCAGTCAGGTGCCGATCGAGGATGGCGAGCTGCACGAGGCCGTCGAGCAGCCGCAGCGCCTCGTTGACGGTGACGTGCTTCTGCGCCTGCGCCGCCAGCAGGTACGGCAGCAGGAGGTGGGTGCTGGTGTCGGACATGGGACTTCGCTGTTGGGGGTGGCTGGTCGTGGCCAGAACAGACGTGGGCGGAGCGGCGCGCACGCAGGGCTGTTGGAGGCCGAGTGGCGAAGTTGTGGAACCGCAGGACCGCGATTAATGTTGCGCGCAACACCTGCAGCATCGATACGGCTCCGATCGACTTCGGGCGCTCATGACAGGTGATCCGAGGGCAGCGGCATTTCAGGAAGGACTACCATGTCGGAAGACAACACCATCAGCCGGAGCGAGCTGCTCGCCCTGACCGGCGAGATCGTTTCGGCGCACGTCGGCAACAACGCGGTCTCGCGAGACGATGTCGCGCCGTTGATCCAGTCGGTGTTCAACAAGTTGAGCACGCTCGCCAGCGACGAGACGCCGACGTCGGTCGAGCTCACGCCGGCGGTGCCGATCCGGCGATCGGTGACCGACGACTACATCGTCTGCCTCGAAGACGGAAAGAAGCTGAAGATGCTGAAGCGGCATCTGATGACCGCCTACAACATGACGCCCGAGGAGTACCGGGCGAAGTGGGGGTTGAGACCCGACTACCCGATGGTGGCACCGAACTACGCCCAGAAGCGGCAGGAGCTCGCAAAGAAGATCGGGCTCGGCCGCAAGCCGCGGGTGGTGGCCGCGCCGCCGCCTGCACCGAAGGCCACCCGCTCGCGCCGCAAACCAGCGGCCTAAGGGAAGGAGAGCGTGTCGGCAGGCTTGCTCAGCGAGCGGAGAGCAGCTCGTCGATCGCCAGCCCGTCGTCGAGTAGGCTCCCGTGCCGGCGGCGCCACGCCGCGCCGATTTCGAGCTTGCTCGCGTAGTCGTTGCCCCTGAGATCGTCGAGGCGCTGCCGGGCGAAGCGCGCCGTCCACAGGGCGAGCACGTGCTCGTAGGAGCCGGCCTCGGGCCGATGCGTCGCCGCCAACGCGCGCTGATATCCCTCCTCGCCGTGAGACCAGGCGATGGCCTCGCCCCGTAGCATGCCTAGACGCCGCAGTTCCCATGCGGCGCGGAGCGACTCCCACCATCTGACCAGCACGATATTCCCTCCGGTTCCCGAGCGGAGGATCGCGCCAGATCCCGTCCTGGCGCAACGCGCGCGCTCGTTAACGGTGAACGCCCAATAGACTTCAGAACTGCAGCGTCACTGTCGCCGGCGCGCCTCGCCCGACGAGGGCCGAAAGCTGGAAGATGCGGAGGTCGAGCGTGTCGCCGAGACCGAGGAGCGTGCCGAAGTCGGAGAGCTGCTGGGCGGCAGTGTAGGTTACGCTCGTCGTCGAAGTCGCCAGCGTCCGCAACACCGCCGACCCGTCGAGCACCTCGACCTCGTAGGCCTCGCGCTCCGCGGCGAGCGGGGTCTCGGCCGCAATCCAGCTGTCGGCGGCGAGCGCCCGCGACCGGCGGGTCCAGGAGATGACGAGATCACCGGGGGTGCGCGCCGTCCGCCACGGCTGGCGGACGTGCCCCACCGAGAACGGCCGCAGGCCGACACCCTCAGGCGTGAAGCCGAGCTGACGATAGGAGCGGTCGCTCACCGGCTTCGACGCCGGGCCGAAACGCCAGTTGGCTTCGAGCCCGAGCGTCGCCTCCGGGATCGGCAGCGGCACCAGCGCCTCGTCGAGCACGACGATCCGCGCGCCTGCCGGCGCCGGGCCGCCGATGGCGCCCTCGGTGCCGCGCTGACCGCGCAGCAGCCGAGACAGCCGGTAGCGCCCCGGCGCGATCAGCTCGGCGACCCCGGCCTGTAGCACCTCCCAGACCCCGGGGCTCGCCTCGACGGCGAGAGCATTGGCGCCGGCGAAGAGCGCTAGGTCGGTGACGCTGGCGAGGGTGCCGTAGGCGAGGTCGATGATCGCGACGTTGCCGAGGTCGAAGCGCGAGGTGGGCCCCGCGTGCAGCGGCGAGACCAGCCGCCCGATCCGTGCCGGCCGGCCGAGGGTCGTTGCCAGCATGAAGCCGTCCTCGCCGGGACTGGTCCAGGCGGCGACCCGTCCCGGCCAGGGCACGGCGCGCACCGCGACCAGCGGCTGGTGCGCCGGCACGCCCTCGCGGAGCTGCGGCAGGTCGAGGATCGCCACCACCGGCGGGCCGTAGGCGACGGGCTTCGACACGCGCGGACTACGGTCGGAGCCCGGCGCCAGGCCGTAGGCGCTGGCGTCTGTGCGCGCCGCCTCGATCGTCCGGGCCTGGGCGTCGGCGACGCTGGTCAGCCGCAGCGCCGC
>JBDHSS010000439.1:0-2699 GCA_039808205.1 Paracoccaceae bacterium
GAGCGCCGCCCGGTCCGCGCCGCTCGCGAGCCCGCCGACCGTCGCCTCGAGCGCGAGCGAGAGATCACGCGCGGCGGCGAGCTCCGCGGCCAGCCGAGCGAGGGTCGCGCGGTCCACGCTCAGGCCCGCCGGTAGCTCGACACGCCGTCGCTCTCGAACGCCGGCAGCGCGCCGGTGTCGATCCGCTCGGAGTGGCCGATGTAGAGCCAGCCGCCCGGCACGAGCCGCTCGGCGAGGCCGTCCCAGACGCCGCGCTCGGTGGCGGCATCGAAGTAGATCACCACGTTGCGGCAGAAGACCACGTCGAACCGCCCCGGCATCGGCCAGGGCAGCGTCAGGTTCAGCTGGCGGAAGGCGACGAGCGCGCGCAGCGCCGGCCCCGCCGCGTAGGCGATCCCGCCCGCGCCCGTTACCTGCCGGAAGTAGCGCGCGCGGAGCGCCGCCGGGACCGACTGCATCGCCCGCCCGCCGTAGACGCCGCGCTCGGCGATGCCGAGGACGCTGCGGTCGAGGTCGGTCGCGAGCACGCGCACGTCGAGCCGCGCCGCCTCGGGCAGCGTCTCGAGCAGCGTCAGCGCCATGGAATAGGGCTCCTCGCCCGTCGAGCAGCCGGCCGACCACAGCCGCACCCGGCCGCCGCGGCGCGCGCGCTCGGCGAGATCGGGCAGCACCCGGTCGGCGAGGTGGGCGAAATGGTGTGGCTCACGGAAGAAACGCGTGACGTTGGTGGTGATCGCCGAGATCAGCTCCTCGCGCTCGCGCGCCGCCGCCTCGTCACGGCCTTCGAGCAATGCCGCATAGGCGGCGAACGAGCTCATGCCGAGGGTGCGCAGGCGCTTGGCAAGCCGCGCCCGCACCAGCACGCTCTTCTCCGCCGGCAGGCTGATGCCGGCGAGGTCGCGCACCAGACGCGCGATGCGGGCGAAATCGTCCGGCTGAAGCGAGAGCCGGAAGCTCGCAGCCGTCACGCCGCCTCGCCCGGCGGCGCCAGCACCTGCGCCGGATCGAGGACGCGCAGCATCCGCTCGCCGAGGGTGGCGATCGCCTCGATCGGCCCGGCGCCCGCGTCGCCGGCGAGGCGCGGCGCCGGGCGGATGTCCTCCTCGCGCAGGCTCAGGATGTCGGAGACGCCGTCGACCACCAGTCCCGCAACCTGGCCCGCGCAGTCGACGACGATGATGACGTGCCGCTCGGTGGGACGGGCGGCGGCGAGCCCGAGCCGGCGGCCGAGATCGACGATGGGCAGCACCGCGCCGCGCAGGTTGACAAGGCCCGAGAGCCCGTCAGGCGCGTTCGGCAGCGCCGTCGGCGGCGACCAGCGCCGGATCTCGCGCACCGCACGGATGTCGACGCAGAAGTCCTGCTCGGCCAGCCGGAACGCCACCACCTCGCGCGGGGCGAGGTCGCTGCGGCGCCGGCGCGGCACGCCGTTCGGCTCTGGTGCTGGCGTCATTCCCGGTCTCTCTCTGCTCAGCCCGCCAGCGCCCGCCCGGGCGCGCCGAAACGGGCTCCATCGGTCGCGAGCGCATCGGGGTCGAGGATCAGCGCCACACGGCCGTTGCCGAGGATCGTCGCCGCCGCGACCCCGGGCGCCGCGCCGCAGCCCTCGGCAAGCCCCTTGATGACCACCTGCCGCTGCTCGCGGATCGCGTCGACCGCCAGCGCCCGCCGCTCGCCGTCGCTCGTCTCGATGAGCAGCATCACTCCCTCGCCGGGCGCGAGGCCGAGGAACCCGAGCCGCGCGCCGACATCGACCACGGGAACGAGCTCGCCGCGGCGCTGCACGACAAGGGCATTCCGGCCGACGCGTTGCAGGAGCGCGGGCCGCGGCTTCATGACCTCGAGGATGGCCGCGAGCGGTACGACCAGCGTCTCGCCGCCGACGCTCACCACCATCCCGTCGAGGATCGCCAGCGTCAGCGGCAGGCTGATGCCGAAGCTCGTGCCCTTGCCCGTCTGCGAGGCGATGGCGATGCGGCCGCCGAGCGCGACGATCGCGCGCTTCACCACGTCCATGCCGACGCCGCGACCCGAGAGGTCGGAGACGGCCGAGGCCGTCGAGAAGCCGGGCAGGAACAGGAGCGCGTCGGTCTCGGCCTCGCTGAGCACGCTTTCCGCGGCGATGAGTCCGCGCGCCACCGCGATCTGGCGCACCCGCGCCCGGTCGATGCCAGCGCCATCGTCGGCGATCTCGATCAGCACCCGGCCCGAGCGGTGCTCGGCCGAGAGCCGCACCGTGCCGGTCTCGGGCTTGCCCGCGGTCCGCCGCCGCTCCGGGCTCTCGAGGCCGTGGTCGATGGCGTTGCGCACCATGTGGGTCAGGGGATCGGCCAGCCGCTCGATCACCGTCTTGTCGAGCTCGGTCAGCTCGCCCGCGGTCTCGAAGGCCACCCGCTTGCCGGTTGAGGCCGCCGCCTCGCGCACGATGCGCGCCATGCGCTGGAAGAGCGGCTTCACCGGCTGGGCGCGGATCGCCAGCACGCTGTCCTGGATATCGCGCGTCAGCTGGCGCAAGGCGTCGAGCCCGCTCACCGCCTGCGGCCCGGCCTCGGCACCCGCCTGCGCCAGCGTCGCCTGGGCGATGACGAGCTCGCCCACGAGGTTGATGAGCCGGTCAACGCGCGCGAGATCGACCCGCACCGTCGGGCTGGCCGGCGCCGCGGCCGCGGTTGCAGGCGCGGGCGCCTCGGGCGCTGCCG
>JBDHSS010000440.1:0-2697 GCA_039808205.1 Paracoccaceae bacterium
AGATGAGCGACCGATCGGTTCTGCCGGCGGGAGAATATCTGGCGGCGATCGCCAAGAGCGGCGTCTCGGATACCCGGAAGGGTGACGGGCGCAAGGTCGATCTCGAATTCGAGGTGCTCGACGGTCCGCATAGGGGCCGCCGGTTCTGGAGCACGCTGAACCTCTGGAACCCGAGTCCGGATTCGGTGGAGATGGCTCAGCGCGAGCTCAATTCCATCTGTCACGCGGTCGGCAAGCTGCGTGTCACCGACACCGAGGAGTTGCACGGCATCCCGATGCTGGTGAAGCTCGGCTTCCAGAAGGACAATGCCGAGCGCAACGAGCCGAAGGGCTACAAGCCCGCCACTGGCGCGGCCGCGAGTTTGCCCGGCGCCGCCGCAGCTACGGTTGCGGGCGCCCCCGCCACCAGACGCGGGCCGTGGGCGTGAGCCGCGCCATCGGGAGAGCGGCCTGATGGTCGCCCTCCCGCCCCCCGCCCAGCCGACCGTCGATGCGATCTGGCGCGCCCGCGAGGCCGAGGCCGCGGCGGACCCGCGCTCGGCCTACGAGGGCTACGGCGTCGGCGCCTCGGCGCTGGGCACGCTTTGCGACCGCCAGATCTGGCTCACCCTGCGCTGGGCGTCGCCGCAGGAGACGCCCAGCGGGCGGCAGCTCAGGATCTTCGAGCGCGGCGACATCGAGGAAGAACGTGTGATAGCCGATCTCCGGCGCGCCGGGATCAAGGTCTCGCGCGAGCAGGAGCGCTTCTCGCTCGCCGCCGGCTGGCTGAGGGGTAAGATCGACGCCTTCGGCAGTGGATTCCTCGAGGCGCCGAAGGCCGAGCACGTCATCGAAATCAAGTCGATGAAAGCGGCCGATTGGCGTGCGGTGCAGAAGCACGGCGTGGCGAAGGCGAAGCCCGAACACTGGCACCAGCTGCACGCCGGCATGGCCGCCCTCGGCATCGCCCGCGGCGCATACGTCGTTGCAAACAAGGACACCGAGGAACTCCTAATCGAGCGCCTTCACCTGGACGTCGAGGAAGCCAACCGCCAGGAGGCGCGCGTCGAGCGGCTGGTCGCCGAGCACAATGCGCCGCTGACGATTGCCGAGAACGCCGAGCGCCCGCCCTGCCGGTTCTGCCGCCACCAGGCGCTCTGCTTCGAGGCGGCGATGCCGCGGAGGCACTGCCGGACCTGCCTGCACTTCGCCTTCGGCCGCGACGGCAACGGCCACTGCGCGAGGTTCAACGAGCCGCGGAGCCCGCAGCGCCAGCAGGAAGGCAAGGACTGCCCGGCGCACCTGTTCCTGCCGGCACTGGTCCCGGGCGAGCAGATCGACGCTGATCCCGAGGCCGAGACGGTCACCTACCGCCTTCCCGACGGAACCATCTGGATCGACGGCACTGCGGATGAAGCAGCATGACCGAAGCTGAGCTGGGCCGCTGGGCGAATGCGGCCGAGCGGGGAGAGAGCTTCGTCTACGCCGTCGCCAGCGCCGGCGTCGTCCTGTCGCCGGAGGAGATGCAGGCGCGCCGGCGGGTGATGAAGGCAGCGCGGCAGCTCCACGAGAAGGGGCTGGTGGCGCTGGTGCAGCGCCGCGCGTCGCCGTCCCAGATTCTCTACATTGCCCAGCGCACCTGGAAGCAGGGCGGCGCGCGATGACACGGACCAGGCTTCCGGACCGCAGGCGCAATCTGATCCGCGACATCGCCTTCGGCGGCCAGGCCTTCACCGTCTGCGTCGGCTACGACGACGCCGGGCGGCCGCTCGAGGTGTTCGCCGACGGCCAGAAGACCGGCTCGACGATGGCGGCCTTCATCGACGACGCCTGCATCGTGATCTCGATCGCGCTGCAGCACGGGCTGACTCCCGCGGCGCTGGCTCGCTCGCTCTCCACTATTCCGATGTGGACGAACGGGGCGAAGGGCGAGGGCCCGGCGAGCACGGTCGGCGCCATCCTCGCCGCGCTTGAGCCGGCGCAGGCGCTGCCATGGGCGGCGTCATGATCGAGCTGCGCGACTACCAGCGCGCGGCGATCGACGCGCTCTACGCCTGGTTCCGCGCCAGCCGCGGCTCGCCCCTGGTGGTGGCGCCGACCGGCTCGGGCAAGAGCGTGATCCTCGCCGAGTTCGCCCGCAGCGCGGTGATGGGTTACCCCGAGACCCGCATCCTGATCGTCACCCACGTGCGCGAGCTCATCGCGCAGAACCACGCGGCGCTGATCCGGCTCTGGCCGGACGCCCCGGCGGGCATCTATTCGGCCGGGCTCGGCAAACGGCAGCTCGGGCGCCAGGTCCTCGTCGCCGGCGTCCAGTCGATCGCCCGACGTGCGCGCGATCTCGGGCATGTCGACCTTGCCATCGTCGACGAGGCGCACCTGGTACCGCGCTCGAGCGACACCCAGTACGGGCGGCTGTTCGACGGGCTGCGCGCCACCAACCCGAACCTGAAGGTCATCGGCCTCACCGCGACGCCCTATCGGCTGGACAGCGGGCTGCTGCACGGGGGGGAGAACGCACTCTTCGACGGCATCGCCTACGACATTCCCATCGGCATGCTGGTCGAGCGCGGCCACCTGGCGCCGCTCGTCTCCAAGCGTCCGGCTGCGACATTCGACACCACCGGGCTGCACCGCCGCATGACCGAGGCGCCGGTGATCGTGCTCGACCACCTGACCGAGGAGCAGCGCAGGGCCTATCGTCTCGCGGACAACAAG
>JBDHSS010000441.1:0-2693 GCA_039808205.1 Paracoccaceae bacterium
ATCGCCACCACCATGGGCTCGCCGGCGCTGGCGCGGAACGTGCCGACGGCGCATTCGATCCTCGTCGAGCGCACCGTCGCCGCGGGGGCGATCCTGATCGGCAAGACCAACACGCCCGAATTCGGACTCGGCTCGCACACCTTCAACCCGCTTTTCGGCACCACCTTCAACGCCTGGGACCGCGGCCGCTCGGCGGGGGGCAGTTCCGGCGGCGCGGCGGTGGCGCTCGCGACGCGGATGCTGCCGGTCGCCGACGGCAGCGACATGATGGGCTCGCTCCGCAACCCCGCCGGCTGGAACAACGTCTACGGCTTCCGCCCGTCGATCGGCCGCGTGCCCTCGGGCCCGGTGCCCGAGCTCTTCCTCCAGCAGCTCGTGACCGAAGGGCCGATGGGCCGCACGGTCGCCGATCTCGCGATGCTCCTCGCGACGCAGGCGGGCTACGACCCGCGGATGCCGCTCTCCCTCGACGGCGACGGCAGCGCCTTCGCCGCGCCGCTCGCGAGCGATCCGGCGGGGCTCCGCATCGGCTGGCTCGGCGACCTCGGCGGGCATCTCGCCATGGAGTCCGGCGTGCTCGAGACCTGCGAGGCGGCGCTCGGCCACCTCGAAGCGCTCGGCTGCGTCGTCGAACCGGCGCGCACCGGCTTCGATCCCGATACGCTCTGGCAGGCCTGGACGACGCTCAGGAGCTTCCTCGTCGCCGGCAGCCTCGGCCCGCTCTTCGACGACCCCGCGACCCGCGACGCCCTGAAGCCCGAGGCGGTCTGGGAGATCGAGCAGGGGCGGGCGCTCGCGGCAGAGGAGGTCTTCCGCGCCTCCGTCACCCGCTCGGCCTGGTATCGCGCAGTGCTCGCGCTGCACGAGACCTGGGACTTCCTCGCGCTTCCGAGCGCGCAGGTCTTCCCCTTCGACGCCGCGGAGCGTTGGCCGGCGGTGGTGGGGGGCCGCGCCATGGACACCTATCACCGCTGGATGGAGGTGGTGATCCCGGCGACCATGGCCGGAACCCCGGCGCTCGCCGTGCCTGCGGGCTTCGGCCCCGCCGGCCTGCCGATCGGCCTCCAGCTCATCGGCCCGCCGCGCGGCGACCTCGCCGTCCTCCGGCTCGGCCACGCCTACGACGCGGCGCAGCCCTATACAGCGCGGCCGATGCCCGGCACGGGGTGAGCCGACGGCTATCCGCCTCCGGTCGGGCGCGACGCGGCGCCGTGGCACGTGGCCGGCCACGAGACGATGTGGCTGCCGGGGACGAGATCGCCGAGGAGCGCGATGGCGGCTTCCGCCACCTTCGGCTCGTCGAAGAACTCGACGACCAGCGGCAAGTCGACGTTGAGCCGCAGGATGTCGTCGGCATAGATGACGCCGCGGGCGCCGAAGCCGGCGATGCCGCGGAACACCGTGACCCCGAGCACCGCGTGGCGGTCGTGCAGCAGCGTCAGGATCTCCTGCATCAGTGTCCGGCGCCGGCCGTGGTCGGCCTCGTTGAGATAGATGCGCACCATCAGGATGTCGTTCGCCATCGCGGCCGCTCCCATCAGAGGATTCTGGCGATGTAGGCGCCGCCGAAGGCGGCGGCGAAACCGAGGACTACGGACAGGACGAGGTAGACGGCGGCCTTGAGCGCCTCGCCGGACTCGGCGAGCAGCAGCGCCTCCATCTCGAAGGTCGAGAAGGTGGTGTAGCCGCCGAGGAACCCCGTGAGGATCCCGGTGCGAAGCGCCGGCGCGACGGTGAGGCGCTCGAGCGTCAGGAAGAATAGGAAGCTCATGAGAAAGCTTCCCATGACGTTGATGCTGAGCGTCGCATAGGGGAAGTCGCGGCCGTAGACCGCCTGCACGAGATTGGTCTGCGCGAACCGCGCCCAGCACCCGAGCACTCCGAAAAATCCGATGGCCGTGTAGGTCCACATCCTGCGTCTCCCGTTGGTCAGGTCAGTCTCGGCCCGAGGACGAGCACGAGGAGCCCCCCGATCAGGCTCGGACAGAGGGTCGGGTGGCCGGACTGGAGCAGGCGGAGCCGGGCGCCGGCCCGGTGCGGGCGACGCCGCAGGAGCGGTGGTGCAAGGTTGTCGGTAGGTCGACTGCGGGTTCAAGGCACGTCTCTCCGTCTGCCAGACTGGCTCGACAGGAGTCATCAGCCCCGAGGGCGGTTACATGGCGAACCCCATCGCCGAGCATCAGGCTCGGACGCGCCGCCGCGATTGTCAAGCGCAGCCGTCGCCCCGCGCTTCCGGTTGCACGCGGATTTGTCGACGGCCGGATCCGTCCGGGGTCAGCGCCGCGGCGCCGCCCCGGCCCTGGGCTCCCGCAGCCCTCGTAGCAGCGAGGTGCGTCGAAGGCCAGAATTTTCTCTGGTGATATCAATGCGCTAATCTCTATTTCACGTGTGAAATCTCCTGTCGGGGCGCGCGGCGACCGCGCGCGGATCGCTGGACAGGATCGGCGAATTGCGCCATGAGGTCGGAAACGTCTTCCCGAGGTTCGAAGGATCGCACCCGCATGGCCGCCACCGCATCGAGACCCGTCCTCACCGAAGCCCTCTGGCCCGCCGAAGGGGCCGGCCTCTGGATCCGCCGGGCCGTGCTCGTCGTCGTCGGCGTCGCGGTGCTCGCGATCTGCGCCAAGATCAAGGTGCCGGTCTGGCCGTCGCCGGTGGCGATCAGCCTCGGCACCTTCGCGGTCCTGACGATC
>JBDHSS010000442.1:0-2681 GCA_039808205.1 Paracoccaceae bacterium
GAGCGAGCCGCCCCCCTACGTCATGACCCGCGACAGCGCCGACGGACGCCACCTCTACCGCGAGAGCGGTTTAGTCCGTGGGCGCTGAGACGAACGTCCGCTTTCTGGCGCGTGGTCAACGGTAACTACCCACCCCACTACGACGTCCGCTTGATCGCGTCGCCCGTCCGCTTTGGAGTGGCCGCCTCGCCGGCTGTACGGCCGGCTCGGGCGCGTTCCAGATGCCGAACTAACTACTGGCGTAGGATCGCTCTCGCGCCGAGGTCGGTCGGTCGTGAGTGATCACGACGGTTTACAACCGTCGTGGATTCTCAACGGTCCGCCTGCTCGGAACTCCATTTTCGGAGATCGCACGGTGGCAGGCTTGACCGTTCGCCGGCACAGTTCCCGCCGAGCGGCGGCGACAGCCAGAGCCATGCGGGACCATCTCAACCGCCGGTCAGGCTGCTCCGAATATCGCCCCTGGGTTCGCCCCGAGAGGTGCATGCTGTTCCGGACACAAGCCAAGCTGGCGGCGCGCTCGAAGAGCAACGCGCGCGTGGCGGCGGCTCGCTGATCCTTCGGGACGCAGATCTCGACCATCGCAAGCCTTGCGCCGTATCGCTGCAGGATCTCCGCACGAAGCGCGGCGAGGCCGCCTGCGAGCCCGGCCTTCGGCGGGGACGGTTTCCGAGGGGGCCGACGCGGCGGGCCGGATCCCGGCGTGGCCTTGGGCCGGGATCCGTCACGAGTCTCGGGCGCGGGCGCGGCGCTCGTCCCACCATTCGTTGCGATGCCGGTCGTCCTCTTCCTGTTCGGCACGGCGCCGGGCGTGCTCGGCCACGGCCTCGAAGGGGTTCTCGCGCGGCACGTCGTTCCGCGGCGCAGGTGCCGGCTGCTGCCGGGCCTGTCGCTCGGCAGGCGTGACCGGCTGGTCGAAGAAGCCGTCGAAGAACCGCTCGGTCACCGTTGCGAGACCGCCCAGGGCACCGAGCCCAAGCCCGATGCCGATGTCCGCCGGATCGCGCATCTTCGGACCGCTCGCCTGGTGCGCGCCGGGTCTGGGATCGACCCATTCCTCGCCGACCCCGAGATAGCGGCCCGGCGCCTGACCGGACGGTGCCTCGCGATCATGAATATCCTCGGCGGCGGCGCGAAATTCCGGGAGCGGCGTCGTGGATCGCTGCCACTCCACGAGCTGACGGAGATTTTCGTCGTTCAGCTGCTTCTCCGTCTCACGCACGCCCGGCGGGATGCCGGCCTGGCGCGCGCGCAGATCGTCCCGCTCCTCCTGCTGCGCCGCGAGCAGAGCGGAATATCCGGCATCGCGCGCCTGGCGCAATTCGGCCAGCGCGCCGCTCTGGCGGTCCTTCAGCATATCCTGCTGCCGCTCCTGGATATCCGTGCGGATATCCATCAATAAATGAAGATCGAGGCCGTCCTTTTTGGCGGCGTAATATTCCGCCCACTCGCCCCGAAACTCGTCGCGCACCTCGCGGAATATCTCGCGGGCGACCTCGGAATAGGCCTGCTTGCCGCCGGCGAAGAAGGCCTGGCGCGCATCCTTCTGGGCCTGCTTCAGCTCGGTCCATTCCTGGCCGGGGGTGCGGGGCTCCGCCGCCTCGCGCTGGCGGGCCGCCTCCCGGTCGGCGTCCTGGCGGGCCTGCTCCTGCGCCTCGTGCTGGCGCTCTCCGTCCTTGCCGGCCTTCCAGAGCTTGCGGGCCGGAGCATCTTCCCGCTCCTCGACCGGCAGCTCGCGCTGCTCGCAATAGATGCGGCCATTCTCGCGCTCGTAGCCGCGGGCCCAGACCTGGCTGCGGCGGCGTTCGAACCCGTCATCCAGCGCCCGCCCGGTCTCCGGATGAACGGTGTTGAGCATGCAATGGACATGGGCGTGCGCCTTGTCGGTATGACTGGCCAGGACCGCCTGGTGCGCGTCCCAGCCCATATGGGCGAGGTAGGATTCGACCGCCTCGATCATCTGTTCCCTGGTCGGGGTCTCGTCGGGATGCCAGTTCAGGCTGAAATGTTTGACAGCGTGTTCGAGCGGGGCGCCGCCGCGCTTGATCCCGGCCTCCTCCTTGAGAAGATCGGCGTCGCGATACGTGTTGACCATCTCGTGGATGGCGGAGGGGACATGGTCGTTGGCGCAGTTGAGCGTGTGGGTCCAGGCGACGCGTTCCGCCGTCTCCGCCTTGGGATCGTGGGTCAGGTACTGGCCGAGCCCCTTGAAGGATTTGCCGGCGGAATGGACGCGTACGATCATCGGCCGAACTCGCTACGCTCTTTGGCCTAATCTAACCCTTCCCGGCTCGCTCTTGAATCCATCGGCTTTGTTCAAATCAAAAGATCTTCCAGCCTGTGCAGCCCATGGCTATTCCTTACGGAGTATTTCCAACGCGAGATCGGAAGCGCATTCCGCCGGTCAGTCCTGCGAACCCGCACGCTCCATCCAGAGTGGCGGATGTCATCGTGGATTCGGCTGCAGCCGTTTTCGATTGTGTGCTGAAGGGTTGCGGGGAGGAGCGCGGCGAGAAGGCCGACCGCAGGGCGGCCGATCCGCCGCCGCGACCGACCGGCCGGAAGGGACGCTCCATGCGAGCCTCGGGAAGAAGCGTGGGCGGGAGGAGCGCGGCCGAGGACGCCGCAGGCGGACGACAGCCGCCGCGACC
This sequence comes from Paracoccaceae bacterium, assembly GCA_039808205.1. GTDB lineage: Bacteria > Pseudomonadota > Alphaproteobacteria > Rhodobacterales > Rhodobacteraceae > Amaricoccus. The sequence goes on from JBDHSS010000442.1 coordinate 2,652, forward strand.
GACCAAGGCCGGGGCGCGGGTGCTACGCGC
>JBDHSS010000443.1:0-2681 GCA_039808205.1 Paracoccaceae bacterium
GCTCACCATCCTCGCCATGAACCTGCTCTGCGACGCGCTGCGCGACGTGCTCGACCCCCGCACAAGCGAACGCTGAATATCGTTTCCCAAGGAAGGACCACGCCATGGCTACCAAGACCGATCCTCTCGTCCATATGGGCACCATCACGGGCGGAGAGGCGCGCGAGCTGCTGAAGTCCAACCCCGTGATCCTGCTGCCGATGGGCAGCCATGAGGACCAGGGCCCGCATGCGCCGATGGGCGACTACCTGCTGGCCGAGAAGATCGCCGAGCTCGCCGCGTTGCAGGCCAGCAAGGCCGGCACGCGCACGCTGGTCGCGCCGGTCCTGCCCTATGGCGGCGCCGACTGGTTCGGCCCGATGATCGGCGGCATCGCCATCTCCCAGGGCACGCTGACCGCTGTGATCGCCGAAATGGTCGACTCGCTGCATCGCAACGGCCTGACCCGGATCATCGTCATCAACGGCCATGGCGGCAATGTCGGCCCGATCTCCGAGGTCGCGCGCGAGCTCTACCAGCGTGAGCGCATCGTGCTGCCGAGCCTCTATCTCTGGCGCATCGCCTACGGCATGCTGCCGGGCATCGTCGGCGCCGAAACCTCGGCGAAGGTCTCCGGCCATGGCGCCGATCCGCTGACCAGCCTCGGCCTGCACCTCTTCCCCGAGCTGATCCGCAAGGACTTCATCCCGGCCGGCAAGCCGATGAAGCGCGACCCCGTCCTCGACCTGCCCTTCACCGGGCTCGGCACCGCGAGCTTCGACGGCGCCGAAGTCGGGATGCCCAACGAGTATGACGAGGTCTATCATGCCGGCGTCGGCAAGGGCGATCCGACGCTCTGCTCGGCCGAGACCGGCGTGAAGCTGGCGGAGAAGCTGACCGATGTCTGCGCCCGCTTCATCGCCCATTTCGCCGCCAAGGTTCCCGCCTGAGCCGACCGGTCGTCACGCCAGCCGCCTGAGGCGGCGCCACAGCAGGAGGTTTCCCATGCTCACCCGCCGCCTCGTCATCCAGTCCGGCCTCGCGACCATCGCGATGCCGGCCGTTCTCCGGGCGCAGACGCTCTCGGGGCAGATCACGCTGATGTCCTATTCCGGCATCTTCCAGGACAACTACACCAAGACGGTGATCGAGCCGTTCCAGCAGAAGCATCCCGGCGTGAAGGTGAACTACGTGCCCGGCGGCACCTCGGCCCAGATGGTCGGCAGCGTCCGGGCGCAGAAGGCCGATCCGCAGACGGATGTGGCGATCATGGACGTCACCACCTCCAGCATCGGCAATCTCGAAGGGCTGTTCGAGAAGCTCAGCCCCTCCGAGTTCCCCGTCCTCAACGAACTCCTGCCGGAAGCGCGCGCGGCCGGCGGCGAATTCGGCCCGGCGGTGACCTTCGACCATCTCGTCCTCGTCCAGGACGCGGCGCTCGATCCCCAGCTCGCCAAGCTCGCCGATCTCTGGCGGCCTGACCTCAAGGGCCATATCGCGCTTGCCGCGCCGCCGAACATCCAGGGCCTGGCGCTGACGGCCATGACCGAGAAGATGGAAGGCGGCGACTACCGCAAGTCGATCGACGCCGCGATGAAGAAGCTGAAGGAGCTCGCGCCGGGCGTCACCACCTTCGAGCCGAATCCCGACGGCTATTCGCTGATCCTGAACGGCGTGGCGAAGGTCGCGACCGGCTGGAACGCGCGCGCCCAGCTCTATTCCGACCAGACCAACGGCAAGATCAAGGTATTGCTGCCGCCCGAAGGCTCGGTCTTCCAGATCAACACGATCAACCTGACCGCCGGCTCGAAGAACCGTGCCGCCGCCGCCGCCTTCGTCGCGCATGCCCTGTCGCAGGGCGCGCAGAAGGCCTTCACCGAGCGGATGTTCTATGCGCCGACCAACGGCAAGGCCGATATCGACGCCAAGGCGCTGGCGCGCACCGCCGCCTCGCCGGAGAACCGCGCCCGCATGATCCCGGTCGACTGGAACGAGATCCTGAAGGTGCGCGACCAGTGGAACAACCGCTGGCGGCGCGAGGTCATCGCGGCGGCGCGCTGAAGCGCTCGCTGCCTCGGCACGACCTCCGGCCGTCATTCCGGGCGAGCCGCATCAGCGGCGCCGGTCCGGAAGCCATCGGAGGGTGCGAAGCTTTGCGATGGATTCCGGGTCGACGCTTCGCTTCGCCCGGAATGACGGGGTTGGTATCGGAAAGGCCTTCATGAGCTATCTCGAACTCGCCGGGCTGCAGAAGCGCTACGGCCAATCCGTTGCGGTCGACGATGTCTCGCTCTCGGTGGAGCAGGGCGAAGCCGTCGCGCTGCTCGGCCCCTCCGGCTGCGGCAAGACCACGACCTTGCGGATGCTCGCCGGGCTGATCGAACCGAACCGCGGCACCATGACGCTCGACGGCCGCGAAATCACCCGGCTGGCGGCCCATAAGCGCAACATGGGCTATGTCTTCCAGTCCTATGCGCTGTTTCCGCATCTCTCGGTCGGGCGCAACATCGCCTTCGGCCTGGAGGAGCGCGGGGCCTCGCGCGGCGAGATCGAGAAGCGTGTCCAGGAGGGGCTGGCGCTGGTCCGGCTCGGCGGCCTCGAACAGCGCCGTCCGAAGGAGCTCTCGGGCGGCCAGCAGCAGCGCGTCGCGCTGGCCCGCGCGCTGGTGATCCAGCCCTCCGTGCTGCTCCTTGACGAATCCT
>JBDHSS010000444.1:0-2670 GCA_039808205.1 Paracoccaceae bacterium
CGCGAGTGCGGCGCCAGAGGCGCGCGCGCCGCCGTCGCCCCCGCGCCTTGGCGTCCTCGCCGCAGGACCAGGTTTCCAGGCGATTCCACCCTTGCGTTTCCTCGGCCCCATCGGGTGCGCGGTTCAGCCACAGCCCGCGAAACGCGACGAGCCCGAGGCTGCCGCTCCGCGCGTCGAAATCACTCGCCTCCTCGTCCTGAAACACCATGTCCGATCCCCCCTCGCCATGAACTTGCGACGGCCGCCGGCATTCACGCCGGGGTCGTCGAAAGTCGAACGCAATCGTACCGCTGCTGTACGTCGAGAGAATACTCCCGCGCGTCAAGCACTCAAAGCGGTAACTCGCTGCCAAAGAGCAAGCGAGGCTCTGACGGCGCGAACATGTGGGGAGTGCATCCGCCCCCGGCAGGGCGGATGCGGACGGATCTGTCACGCGCCAAATCCGTCGAAAGCGGCACGGTCGTGCCGGCAAGGCGCCTGTCGTGCCCGGCTCACGGCCGGGCGCACATCGTCGAGCGGGTGAGGAACCGCCGCTCGCGCCCGTTGTCGAGCGAGAACATGCCGCCGCGCCCCGGCACCACGTCGAGCGTGAGGTCGGTGTGCCGCCATGCCTCGAACTGCGCCGCGCCGATGTAGACGGGCGTATCTGCTCCGATGGTGCCGAGGAAGACGTCATGCTCGCCGATCAGGAATTCGCCCCGCGGGTAGCACATCGGCGAGGAGCCGTCGCAGCAGCCCCCCGACTGGTGGAAGAGCACCGGCCCGTGGTCGGCGATGATCTCGGCGAGGAGCGCCAGCGCCGCCGGCGTCGCGCCGACCTTGCCCGAGGCGTCGCGGACCATCGCGTCAGCTCGCGATGTCGAGGACGACGCGCCCCTCGATCTCGCCCCGGTGCATCCGCCCAAAGACGTCGTTGATGTCCTCGAGCTGTGCGCCGTGGATCGTCGCCTTGACCTGGCCGCGAGCGGCGAAGTCGATCGACTCCTGCAAATCGAGCCGCGTGCCGACGATCGAGCCGCGCACGGTGATGCCGTTCAGCACCATGCCGAAGATGTCGAGCGGGAAGTCGCCCGGCGGCAGGCCGTTCAGCGACACCGTGCCGCCGCGCGCCACCATGCCGATCGCCTGGCTGAAGGCCTGCGGGCTCACCGCCGTCACCAGCACCCCCTGCGCGCCGCCGCCGGTCTCGCGCTTGATGACCGCGGCCGGATCCTCCTCCCTGGCGTTGACGGTCAGCGTCGCCCCGAGCTGCCGCGCGAGCGCGAGCTTGTCCTCGGCGATGTCGACCGCGGCGACGTTCAGCCCCATGGCCTTCGCGTATTGCACCGCCATGTGGCCGAGCCCGCCGATGCCCGAGATCACCACCCAGTCGCCTGGCTTGGTGTCGGTGACCTTGAGCCCCTTGTAGACCGTGACGCCGGCGCACAGCACCGGCGCCATCTCGGCGAAGCTCACGTTGGCCGGCAGGTGCCCGACGTAGTTCGGATCGGCCACCACGTAGTCGGCAAAGCCGCCGTTGACCGAGTAGCCGGTGTTCTGCTGCTCGAGGCACAGCGTCTCCCAGCCGCCGAGGCAGTGCCTGCAGTGGCCGCAGGCGGTGTAGAGCCACGGCACGCCGACCCGGTCGCCCTCCTTGACGATCTTCACGCCCGCGCCCACGGCGGAGACGAAGCCCACGCCCTCGTGCCCGGGGATGAACGGCGGATTGGGCTTCACCGGCCAGTCGCCCTCGGCGGCGTGCAGGTCGGTGTGGCAGACGCCCGAGGCCTGGATCGCCACCTGGATCATGCCGGGGCCGGGCTCGGGCACCGGCACCTCGTCGATCGTCAAGGGCTTGCCGAATTCCCGCACGACGGCGGCCTTCATGGTCTTCGCCATGGTTTTCCCTCCAGCTGTTCCTGGACGCGGGGCCGGCACGCGGTGGCCGGCCCGGCGCCACGTCAATCAGAAGAAGCCGAGCTTCTTCGGATTGTAGCTCACCAGCATGTTCTTTGTCTGCTGGTAGTGGTCGAGCATCATCTTGTGGTTCTCGCGACCGATGCCGGACTGCTTGTAGCCGCCGAAGGCCGCGTGCGCCGGATAGGCGTGGTAGCAGTTGGTCCAGACCCGTCCCGCCTGGATGCCGCGGCCGAAGCGATAGGCGCGGTTGATGTCGCGGGTCCAGATACCGGCGCCGAGGCCATAGAGCGTGTCGTTGGCGATCGAAAGCGCCTCGGCGTCGTCCTTGAAGGTGGTGACCGAGACCACGGGCCCGAAGATCTCCTCCTGGAAGATCCGCATCTTGTTGTGGCCCTTGAACACCGTCGGCTTGACGTAGTAGCCGCCGGCGAGATCCCCGGTCATCGCCGCCTTCTCGCCGCCGATCAGCAGCTCGGCCCCTTCCTGCTTGCCGATGTCGATGTAGGCGAGGATCTTCTCGAACTGCTCGGACGAGGCCTGCGCGCCGATCATCGTCGCGGGATCGAAGGGATCATCCTGCACGATCGCCTCGACCCGCTTCAACGCCCGCTCCATGAAGCGGTCGTAGATCCTCTCGTGGATCAGCGCCCGGCTCGGGCAGGTGCAGACCTCGCCCTGGTTGAGCGCAAAGAGGACGAAGCCCTCGATCGCCTTGTCGAAGAAGTCGTCGTCCTCGGCGGTCACGTCCTCGAAGAAGATGTTCGGGGACTT
>JBDHSS010000445.1:0-2666 GCA_039808205.1 Paracoccaceae bacterium
TGCCGGTCAGGCTGTAGCGCGGATCCCAGACCTCGCCGGCATAGAGCTCCTGCGACCGCCACGAGAACGTCTCGCGTCCGCCTTCGAGCAGGCAGACCCGCCGGCCAGCCGACGCGAGCGCCAGCGCCATCGCGATCCCGGCGACCCCGCCGCCGACGATGCAGACGTCAGCCACCTCCTCGCCGGCTCCTGCGAGCCGCGCTGCATCCGCTATCATCCCTCACCCCTCGTTGACCGCCACTCACCCGCGGTTCCCGACAGCAAACCACGGATGCAGCGCTCCGGAACCTCGGCAGATCGCCTTAGCCCATACCCCGTTGGACTAAGAGGATCAGGAGAGTAAGCGACCAGCATAGAGAAGAATGACACTTTACCCATACTGTTCCGATTAGTTCGATGATCGGCAAATCAGGTGCGTCAACCGGCGCGATACCTCAGCGATCACGCGCTTGACGATCAGAAAAGGGTGCTGCCCTGGAGTCGTTGCGGCTGCCACCGTCCACCCGGCCGGTTCTGGACCTCGTCGGCGGCGGGTTCGTGCTAGATTGCGGCGAGCTCGATGGCGCGAGGAGGTGGCCGTGGCGGATCTGCAGGTGAGCGTCGGTGGCCCGGCGACGCCCGCGCAGGAGGATTTCGTGCGGGCGGTCGAGGATCGGCTCCGCGGCGCCATCCGCCTGCCGACACCCTGGAACCCGATCGAGATCGCCATGGCCCGTGACGAGGGCTTGGCAGCCCCTGTCTGGACGCTTGGCGCGGGGGCCGCGCCCATCCCCGGCAACGCCCTCTCCCTCGGCGCCCGGCTGCTGTCGTGAAGGTCTTCGCGCTCACCGGGGCCGGGGTCTCTGCCGAGAGCGGCCTTGGCACCTTCCGCGACAAGGGCGGCCTCTGGGACGAGTTCGATCCAATGCAGCTCGCCACCCCGGAGGCGTTCGCCCGCGACCCGGCCCGGGTGCACGCCTTCTACAACCTGCGCCGCCGCGCGCTGGTCGACGCCGTCCCGAATGCCGCCCACGCCGCGCTCGCGAGGCTCGAGTCGGGCCTCGCCGCCGGCGGCGGCAGCCTCTTTCTCTGCACCCAGAACATCGACGACCTGCACGAGAAGGCCGGCAGCCGGCACGTCCATCACATGCATGGCGAGCTTCTGGCCGCGCTCTGCGCGCGCTGCGGCCATCGCGCGCCGTGGCGCCGCGACCTCTCGGTCGAGATCGCCTGCCCCGCCTGCCGCCGCGCCGGCGGCCTGCGCCCCGACGTCGTCTGGTTCGGCGAGATGCCCTATGGCCTCGATACGATCGAGGCGGCCCTCGCCGAGGCCGACCGCTTCGTCGCCATCGGTACCTCCGGCGCCGTCTACCCCGCCGCCGGCTACGTCGCCGAGGCGCGCGCGCTCGGCATCCCGACGGTCGAGCTCAACCTCGCCCCCTCCGACGTGGCCCGCAGCTTCGACGTCGGCTACTACGGCCCGGCGACCGAGACCGTCCCTGCCTTCGTCGACGATCTCCTCGCTCGCCCCGCTCCGTAGGGTGGGTGCGCGCACCCACCTTACGACGCCTCAATCGTGTAGGGTGGGTGCGCGCACCCACCACCCGCCTCAATTCCCGAGGATCCCCGGCAACCGCAGTCCGTGCTCCCGCGCGCAGTCGAGCGCGATCTCGTAGCCAGCGTCCGCGTGACGCATCACGCCCGTCGCCGGGTCGTTCCAGAGCACCCGCCCGATCCGCGCCGCCGCCGCCTCGGTGCCGTCGCAGACGATCACCATCCCGGAATGCTGCGAGAACCCCATGCCGACGCCGCCGCCGTGATGCAGCGACACCCAGGTCGCGCCGCTGGCGCAGTTCAGAAGCGCGTTCAGGAGTGGCCAGTCCGACACCGCGTCCGACCCGTCGCGCATCGCCTCGGTCTCGCGGTTCGGGCTCGCGACGCTGCCGGAGTCGAGATGGTCGCGGCCGATCACCACCGGCGCCTTCAGCTCGCCCGTGCGCACCATCTCGTTGAACGCGAGCCCGAGCCGATGCCGCTCGCCGAGCCCGACCCAGCAGATCCGCGCCGGCAGCCCCTGGAACGCGATCCGCTCCCGCGCCATGTCGAGCCACTGATGCAGGTGCGCGTCGTCCGGGATCAGCTCCTTCACCTTGGCGTCGGTCGCGTAGATATCCTCCGGGTCGCCGGAGAGCGCGCACCAGCGGAACGGCCCGATGCCGCGGCAGAAGAGCGGCCGGATATAGGCCGGCACGAAGCCCGGAAACGCGAAGGCGTCCGCGAGCCCCTCCTCGAGCGCCATCTGCCGGATGTTGTTGCCGTAGTCGACGGTGGGAACGCCCGCCTTCCAGAACTCGACCATCGCCGCCACGTGCAGCTTCATCGACGCCCGCGCCGCCGCCGCGACCGCCTTCGGGTCGCTCTCGCGCTTCGCCCGCCACTCCGCCATCGTCCAGCCCTGCGGCAGGTAGCCGTTCACCGGATCGTGCGCACTCGTCTGGTCGGTGACGATATCCGGCCGCACACCGCGCCGCACCAGCTCGGGGAAGATGTCGGCCGCGTTGCCGAGGAGCCCAACCGACTTCGCCTCGCCGGCCTGCGTCCAGCGCTCGATCATCGCCAGCGCCTCGTCGAGCGTCTCGGCCTTCTCGTCGAGATAGCGGGTGCGCAGGCGGAACTCGATCGACTCC
>JBDHSS010000446.1:0-2662 GCA_039808205.1 Paracoccaceae bacterium
GTGGCGCGCCGTCGGGGGCGCGCATCTTGCCGCAGGCCGTCGGAAAAACCATTTGTCATTTCGACGCGTGCGTGCATAAGTGAGCCTGCGGGTCCGGTTGTAGGCGCAGCCGTCCGCACACGTATTCGTCGCACGCTCGTGGCATTGCAAGACCGCAGCCGTCGTCTTGGATGATCCCGGCCTCCCTGCGACAGCATCCCCCGGGCTCGTCGCCCGGATAGAATGGGCCCGGGGCCGATCGCGCGCCCCGCGCCGGAGACGATCCGCGGTGAAGCGCGCAGGAACCGAACCCGACCCGATCCTCTGCCCCCGGCAGGGTCAGGCGGCATCGGCTGCGGGCGCCGTCACACAACCCCCTGGAACGCCAGCCTCCCAGCGCCGCCGTGCGCCGGAGGCCGCTCGCGTTCGCGAAAGAAGCCATGACAAAGAAAATGCTGATCGATGCCACCCACGCGGAAGAGACCCGCGTCGTGGTGGTGGATGGAAACAAGGTTGAGGAATTCGACTTCGAGTCGCTGAACAAGCGACAGCTCGCCGGCAACATCTACCTCGCCAAGGTGACGCGCGTCGAGCCGTCGCTGCAGGCGGCCTTCGTGGATTACGGCGGCAATCGCCACGGATTTCTCGCGTTCTCCGAAATCCACCCCGACTACTACCAGATCCCCAAGGCCGACCGCGAGGCGCTGCTCGCCGAGGAGGCGGAGCTCGCACGGGCTGCCGACGAGGAGGCTACCCGCGAGAAGCCGAAGCCGCGCGGCCGCAGCCGCAGCCGCAAGCGCCCGCAGGCGGCGGAGGGCGGCGTCGAGGAGGCGGTCGTCGTCTCCGAGCCGGTGGAAGCGGGCGAGGCGCCTGCGCCCGAGGCCGCGCCCGAGTCTGCGATCGAGGACGTGCCGCCGCCGTCGGCCGCCGCCGGCGACATCGACATCGTGGTGCCCGAGGAGCCGGTGGACGCCGAGGCGACCGATGACGCGGGCGAGGTTCCGGTCGCCGACGCCGAGCTCGAGGAAGGCGAGGAGGCGCCGGCCGAGCACGACGAGCACGAGGCGCACGACGAGTATCATCCCGGCGAGCACGACGTTCACGACGACGCGCACGACGAGCCGCACGGCGACGCGCCCGAGGGCTACGAGTCGGTCGGTGGCGACGATGCGGCGGAGGAGCGCGTCGCGGTGCGCCGCCCGAAGCTGCGGCGCTACAAGATCCAGGAGGTCATCAAGGTCCGGCAGATCCTGCTGGTGCAGGTCGTCAAGGAGGAGCGCGGCAACAAGGGCGCGGCGCTCACCACCTATCTGTCGCTGGCCGGGCGCTACTGCGTCTTGATGCCGAATACCGCGCGCGGCGGCGGCATCAGCCGCAAGATCACCAACGCCACCGACCGCAAGAAGCTCAAGGAGATCTCGTCGTCGATCACCGTGCCCGAGGGCGCGGGGCTCATCATCCGCACCGCGGGCGCGAGCCGGACCAAGACCGAGATCAAGCGCGACTACGAATATCTGCTGCGGCAGTGGGAGCAGATCCGCGACCTCACGCTCAAGTCGATCGCGCCGGCGCCGATCTACGAGGAGGGGAGCCTCATCAAGCGGGCGATCCGCGACCTCTACAGTCGCGAGATGGACGAGATCCTCGTCGACGGCGAGCGCGGCTACCGCGAGGCCAAGGACTACATGAAGATGCTCATGCCTTCGCACGCGAAGAACGTGAAGCATTACAATGACCCGCTGCCGTTGTTCTCGCGCTTCCAGGTCGAGAGCTATCTCTCGGCGATGTTCAACCCGGTGGTGCAGCTGAAGTCCGGCGGCTACATCGTCATCGACGTGACCGAGGCGCTGGTTGCGATCGACGTGAACTCGGGCCGCGCGACCCGCGAGGCCTCGATCGAGGAGACGGCGCTCAAGACCAACCTCGAGGCGGCCGAGGAGGCGGCGCGGCAGATGCGCCTGCGCGACCTCGCCGGGCTCATCGTCATCGACTTCATCGACATGGAGGACCGGCGCAACAACGCCGCCGTGGAGAAGAAGCTCAAGGACAAGCTGAAGACCGATCGGGCGCGGATCCAGGTCGGCCGGATTTCGGCCTTCGGGCTGCTGGAGATGTCGCGGCAGCGGCTGCGGCCCGGCATGATCGAGGCGACCACCAAGGCCTGCCCGCACTGCCACGGCACCGGGCGCGTGCGCTCGGACGACTCGATGGCCCTGGCGCTCTTGCGCGAGGTCGAGGAGGAGGGGGTGCGGCAGCGCTCGAAGGAGGTGCTGATCGTCGCACCGGTCGAGATCGCCAACTACCTGCTGAACCAGAAGCGCGAGCACATCGCGATGATCGAGGCGCGCTTCCGCCTGTCGGTGCGCATCGAGGGCGACCCGTCGCTGATCTCGCCCGACTACCGGCTGGAGCGCTTCAAGACCGCATCGCGGGTGATCGCGGCGGCGAGCGGCGTGCCGCTGCTGCCGGTCGTCGACTATCCCGAGGAGGTGGTCGAGGACGAGGAGGAGGTGGCCGAGGAGGAGACCGTCGACGCCGAGGGCGCTGCGGGCTCCGCCGAGCGGCAGAACGGCAAGCGCAAGCGGCGCCGGCGCCGGCGCGGCGGCAAGGCCGGGCACGAGGCGCACGGCACGGGCGAAGAGGCCGAGACGCCGGCGATCGGCGCCGACGCCGAGCCGGCCGA
>JBDHSS010000447.1:0-2660 GCA_039808205.1 Paracoccaceae bacterium
CTCGACGCCGAGGGCTACTGCAACATCGTCGGCCGCATCAAGGACATGGTGATCCGCGGCGGCGAGAACCTCTATCCCCGCGAGATCGAGGAGTTCCTGTTCTCGCACCCGAAGATCCAGTCGGTGCAGGTCTTCGGGGTCGCCGACAGGCGGTATGGCGAGGAGCTCTGCGCCTGGATCGTGCTCCGCGAGGGCGAAAGCATGACCGAGGAGGAGGTGCGCGGCTTCTGCAACGGCCAGATCGCCCACCAGAAGATCCCGCGCTATGTCGAGTTCGTCGAGGAGTTCCCGATGACCGTCACCGGCAAGGTCCAGAAGTTCATCATGCGCCGCGAGGTGGAGGAGCGCCTCGGCCTCAAGGGCGAGAGAACCGCGTAAGGGGATTTCACACGTGAAATAGCTGGTATGCAATTGAAAATAATGGGATTTACGAAGATTAATTCGGTCGGTCGTGCCACACGACACGCCACAAGGGCTCGCTGAGGGGCCAAGGGCGTGGCCCCTGCGGGTCGTAGGTCGTGTCGCCGCGCGGCGGCCATGACTGGATCGAAGCGTCGGCACTGTAATGAGAGGTCACAGTTCCAGACTTGGTTGGCGACGACGCGACCGCCCACAGGGGGCAGCGGTCGGCGCTTGGCGGGTCCCGCGAGGTCACCCGGCTCGTCAAGACAATGTCGCCCGGAGATCGGTCCCGCGACCTCGCCGATTGCAGATGCCGGCGCTCCGCGCCAAGGTCCGACGCGAGACCCTCCGCAACCCCGAGGTTTTCCATGCTCCGACTTCGTACTGCCACCGCCCTGGCGCTCTGCCTCGCAGCGCCCGCCCTCGCTCATGCCCAGGTTTCCCAGGCGACGCTCGGCTCGATCTCGACTCCCGACACGGTGGAGACGCGCGCGGGGCGGCTTACCTTCCGCGATGGCGCACCGAGCCCCGAGACCGACGCGAAGGTCTATGACCAGCTCGACTTCGCCCACGCCTACGACGCCTTCGTGAACACCTTCCAGGGCGTCAACATGGCCGCGATCCACGAGGGCTTTCTCGGAGCGGGGGTCAAGGACAACGAAATCCTGATCTTCTCGAAGCTGATGGACTCGAAGTCGCTGTTCCTGACCGCGAATGCCGACACGGTCTATTTCGTGGGGATGCTCGACCTCTCCCAGGGGCCGATGGTGCTCGAGACCCCGCCGGGCGCCCTCGGCACCCTCGACGATTTCTGGTGGCGATGGATCGTCGATTTCGGCGCGCCGGGGCCGGACCGCGGCGAAGGCGGCAAGTACCTCGTCCTGCCGCCGGACTACGACGGCCCGCTGCCGGAGGGCGGCTTCTACGTGGTGCGGTCGCGGACCAACCACGTCGTCATTCTCGGCCGCGCCTTCATGGTCGACAACGACCCGGCGCCGACGGTCGAGACGATCAAGGCGAAGACCAGGATCTACCCCTACGAGCAGGGCGGCGTCGGCACCAGCATCGCCGAGTTCCTGACGGGGAAGGTCGCGCTCGCGCGCGTCACCGAGCCGCCGGCGACGGTGTTCCACGAGGGCAGCGGCCTCGCCTTCAGCACCATTCCTCCCGGCGACTTCCGCGCCTTCGAGCTGCTGGACCGGGCGGTTCAGCAGGAGCCGGCGACCTCGCTCGACCCGGAGCTCATGGGTCCGCTTGCGGCGATCGGCATCGTCAAGGGCAAGACGTTCGCCCCGGACGAGCGGATGAAGCGGATCATGACGGAGGCGGCGGCGCTGGCGAACGCCACCGGGCGGACGCTGTTCATGAGCCCGCGCGACCCCTCGTGGTACTACTATCCCGACTCCGCCTGGATGAACTTCCTCTTCGTCAGCGGCTCGGAGTTCGAGACGCCGATCCCGGAGGTGACCCGCGCGGGCGTAAAGCCGCTGCCGCCCACCGGCTACCGGACGCTCGACGCGCGAACCGCCTTCTTCTACGGCATCACCGGCATCACCCCGGCGATGAGCATGCGGGTGCCCGGTATCGGATCGCAGTATCTGTTCGCGGTGCGCGACGCCGACAGGACCTTCCTCGACGGCGCGAAAACCTACAAGGTCGTGCTGCCCAAGGACATCCCAGAGGCGAACTTCTGGTCGTTCACCGTCTACGACAATCAGACTCGCTCGATGCTCGCGACCCCGCAAGGGTATCCGCGCGCCGGCAGCCAGGACTATCCGTCACCGAAGGCCGAGGCCGCTGCCGACGGGACGACGACGATCTGGTTCGCGCCGGAGCAGCCGCAGGGCGTCCCGCGCGGCAACTGGATCCAGACCGACCCCGAGAAGGGCTGGTTCACCATCCTGCGCCTCTACAGCCCGCTCGAGCCGTTCTTCACCAAGGCATGGCGCCCCGGAGAGATCGAGCTGGTCCAATGAGGTCGCCTGCCGCGGGGCCCCGTGGTGCACCGCTCCCGGCGCCAGGTCGCAGGGAAGCCCGCCGAGGGACAGGGGTTCGGCGAGATTCTCGATGATGAAGGCCCGCGACGCGACGGTGGCAGTTCGGGCGGGTTCGGCCGGCCAGCTCGACGGGCGCCCGGCCGAGGGGCCGGATCAGGAGATGCCGGCCCTGTCAGCGACGGCCGGTCACAGGATGAAGTCGCCCGCCGCGAGCGTCAGCTTGCCGCTCAGGTCGATGTGGAAGTCGGCCACCCTGTCGCC
>JBDHSS010000448.1:0-2659 GCA_039808205.1 Paracoccaceae bacterium
CGGCACCGGCGGCGTCGCCGGCTGCTCGGCGCCCGCGCCGGCGCAGGCATCGGCCGCCTTCGGCTCGTCGGCCGCGGACGGGAGCGCCGCGAGGCCGATCGCCGCCGCGAGCGACAGGGCGGACAAGACTGCACGCATCGGTTCGTCCTCCAGTTGCCTGCCGCGGCAACGGCAGGCGCGGGGGGAGGTTCCGCCGCTTCGCCCGATCACTCAGCGGCGACGTAGCTGCCGGGCGCGTCCTCGATCACCTTGAGCGGCCCGTCGCCGGGGCGGCGCGCCGGCACCGGCTCGCCCTCGGCCTTCGCCTCGAGCCAGGCCGCCCAGTGCGGCCACCAGGAGCCCGGGGTGAAGGTCGCCTCGGCCAGCCACTCCTGCGGTGTCGGCGGGTGCTTGGCGCCGGTCCAGAAGCCGTATTTCGGCCGCTCGGACGGCGGGTTGACCACGCCCGCGATGTGCCCGGAGCCGCCGAGCACGAACTCGACCTCGCCGCCGAGAAGCTGGGTCGACGGATAGACCGAGGTCCACGGCGCGATGTGGTCCTCCTTGGTCGCGAGCACGAAGCACGGCGTCCTGATCTTGCTGATGTCGAGTGGCGTGCCGTCGAGCGATAGCCCGCCCGGGCGGCGCAGGCCGTTCTCGATGTAGATCTTCTCGAGGTACCAGAGCAGCATCGCCGCCGGCAGCCGCGTCGAATCCGAGTTCCAGTAAAGCAGATCGAACGCGGGCGGCTTCTTGCCCATCAGGTAGTTCATCACGTGGAACGACCAGATGAGGTCGTTCTCGCGGATCATCGAGAACATGTCCTGCAGGTGGTGGTTCTCGAGGTAGCCGGTGTCCTTCATGTGCTCGCGCAGCGCCACCAGCCGGTCCTGGTCGATGAAGACGCCGATCTCGCCCACGTCGGTGAAGTCGACCATGGTGGCGAGCGTCGTCGCCGAGGCGATGCGGTCATCGCCCTTCGCGGCGAGCCAGGCGAGCGTCGCGGTGACGAGAATGCCGCCGATGCAGAAGCCGAGCACGTTCGCCCGCGCCTCGCCGGTGATCTCGCGGATCGCGTCGAGCGCTGCGATCGGCCCGTGCCGCATGTAGTCCTCGAAGCTCATCGCCGCATGCTCGCGGCCGGGGTTGACCCACGAGATCACGAAGACCGAGTGGCCGCGGTCGAGCATGTAGCGCACGAGGCTGTTCTTCGGGCGCATGTCGAGGATGTAGTACTTGTTGATCCAGGCCGGCACGAACAGGAGCGGCAGCGCCGCCTGGGTCTCGGTGCGCGGCTCGTACTGGATGAGCTGCATGAGCTCGTTCTGGTAGACGACCTTGCCCGGCGTCGTCGCGAGATCGCGGCCGACCACGAAGGCGGTGCGGTCGTTGGTGGCGATCTCGAGCCGCCCGCCGCCGGCCTCGAGGTCGTCGAGCAGGTTCTCCATTCCGTCGACGAGGCTACGGCCGTCGGTCTCGATGAAGCGGTCGCGCGCCGCGGGGTTCAGCATCAGGAAGTTGGAGGGCGACCAGGCGCTCAGGAGCTGCCGGGTATAGAACTCGGTGCGCAGCGCCTCCTTCGAGCCTTTCGGCAGCGTGCCGAGCAGGTTGCCGACCGCCTCCTCCACCGCCAGATAGGCGTCGCGCAGGCCCCGGCTCACCGGATCCTCGTCCCACCGCTTGTCCCGGAAACGCCGGTCCTTCGACGGCTTCTCGACGCCGGCGAAGGCGTCGATCCAGGCGCGCGCCGCCCCGGTCCACGCCTCGGCCTGCGCCTGGGCGATGGCCATCGGCCGCTCGGCAAGCTCGGCGCCGGCCTTGGCGAAGGCCGAGGAGACGCTGCGGGTGTCGACGATCGAAAAGTCCTGGCCGCTGGCGCGGGCAAGCGCCGCGGTCTGGGCGCGGAGCGCGAGGCGCTGGGCGCGGGCGATCAGCTCGAAGGGAGAGTTCTCCCGGTCGGACTCTTCGGTTGACATGACGCTTCCTCCATCTGGTCGCCGCTTCGGGCCGCTCGCGGGCAGGAGCCTAGCACGCCCACCGCCGACCGCCAGCGCGAACGGCCCGGGGCGCGGGGCGTCCCGGACCTTGGCGCCGCACCGGGCTCGCTCGTCGGGCACGACGGTGCCGCTCTCGACGGATTTGGCGCGGACAAATCCGTCCGCATCCGACCCCCGGAGGGCGGATGCGCCAACGCAACCGCCGGGTCGGACGCGGCCGGATTGGCGCTGTCGGCGTCGCACGACACCCCTTGCCCTGCGCGCGTCCCGCGCTGCGGGCAACCGTCCCGGCGAACGCATGCGTTCGCTTGTCGGGCCGGGACTCGCTCCGGCCTGCGGTCGGAGCTTCGGTCGTTTCGCACCCTACGGCCGCGCTATCGCGCCGCCCGTTGCTCGGTCCAGGCGAGGACGTGGACGCGGATCGCCGAGGCGAGGCCGCGGTCGGGGTCGCGCGCGGCGTCGATCTCGGCGGCGAGGTCGTTGATGCCGCGGCCTTCGGCGGCGGCGATCGCCCGGAATGCTTGCCAGAACTCCGTCTCCAGCGACACCGAGGTGCGGTGGCCGCGCAGGGTCAGCGAGTGCTTCTCGGGCCGGCCCGGCAGCTCAGGGCTCCTTGCCGTCGCGGTGCCCGTCGAGCCGCAGCCCGTCCAGCCGCAACCCGTCGAGCCGGCGCCGCTCGAGCT
>JBDHSS010000449.1:0-2657 GCA_039808205.1 Paracoccaceae bacterium
CGGCGAAGCAGCCAGGTGTCGAACAAGAGGAGATCGAGCGGCCGCCACAGCGCGACCCAGCCGGTGACGACGAGCCCCTTGCGCAGCAGGCCCGCGACGAGCCCGTCCCCCACCAGGAGGTCGAGCCCCAGCGAGAGCGCGACGCAGGCCGCGACGAAGCCGAGCGCCAGCCAGAGCGTCTGCAGCCCCTCGCGCCGCAGCACCAGCTGCTTGAGCCCCAGATCCTCGCGCCGCGCCGAAAGCTAGCGCGCAAACCCCTGCTTCAGCCCCACTGCTGCGGCGGGATCAGGCAGCCGCAGCACCAGCCGCGCCCGTGCCCGCTCGCGCGCCGGCATCGCCGCGGCCGCGGCGGTGATCCGCTCGACCCCGCTCGACAGACCGAAGCCGTTGCGCATCGGGTCTGCCGATGCCTCGAAAACGGTTCTGCGGCGCCGCGAGGGCCACCGCAACCAGCCGGCCCGTCGTTGCCACCACCTTCCTCCGCCGCTTAGCGCTTGCGTGCCCCAAGCCTGCCTCTATAACCGCGGCGATTTGCCGGCCATGGGAATCCGATCCTCCGGTCGCACCGACGCAAGCCCCCGAGAAGGCCGGACCATGCCCAAGCGCACCGACATCCGCTCGATCATGATCATCGGCGCCGGGCCGATCGTCATTGGCCAGGCCTGCGAGTTCGACTACTCCGGCGCCCAGGCCTGCAAGGCGCTGCGCGAGGAGGGCTACCGGGTCATCCTCGTCAACTCCAACCCGGCGACGATCATGACCGACCCGGAGATGGCCGATGCCACCTACATCGAGCCGATCACCCCCGAGATCGTGGCCAAGATCATCGAGAAGGAACGGCCCGATGCGCTCCTGCCGACGATGGGCGGCCAGACCGGCCTCAACACCGCGCTCGCGCTCGACGACATGGGCGTGCTCGCGCGCTTCGGCGTCGAGCTGATCGGGGCCAAGCGCGACGCGATCGAGAAGGCCGAGGACCGCAAGCTCTTCCGCGAGGCGATGGAGCGGATCGGCCTCGAGAACCCGAAGGCGACGGTCGCCAACACGCTCGAGGAGGCGATGGCCGCCATCGAGCACGTGGGCCTGCCCGCGATCATCCGCCCGGCCTTCACCCTCGGCGGCACCGGCGGCGGCGTCGCCTACAACCGCGAGGACTACGAGCGCATCTGCAGGACCGGCCTCGACGCCTCGCCGGTCAGCCAGATCCTGGTCGACGAGTCGCTGCTCGGCTGGAAGGAGTTCGAGATGGAGGTGGTCCGCGACAAGCGGGACAACTGCATCATCGTCTGCTCGATCGAGAACATCGACCCGATGGGCGTGCACACCGGCGACTCGATCACCGTCGCGCCGGCGCTGACGCTGACCGACAAGGAATACCAGATGATGCGCAACGCCTCGATCGCGGTGCTGCGCGAGATCGGGGTGGAGACCGGCGGCTCCAACGTCCAGTTCGCCGTCCATCCCGACACCGGCCGGCTCGTGGTCATCGAGATGAACCCGCGCGTCTCGCGCTCGTCGGCGCTGGCGTCGAAGGCCACCGGCTTCCCGATCGCCAAGATCGCGGCGAAGCTCGCCGTCGGCTACACTCTCGACGAGCTCGACAACGACATCACCCAGGTGACGCCCGCCTCGTTCGAGCCGACGATCGATTACGTCGTGGTCAAGATCCCGCGCTTCGCCTTCGAGAAGTTCCCGGGCGCCGAGCCCTTGCTCACCACGGCGATGAAGTCGGTCGGAGAGGCGATGGCGATCGGCCGCAGCTTCCACGAGGCGGTGCAGAAGGCGCTCGCATCGCTCGAGACCGGGCTCGCAGGCTTCGACGAGATCGCGATCGAGGGCGTCGAGCCCGGCCCGGTCGGTCCGGACGGCCACGCCGCGATCGTCAAGGCGCTGTCGGCGCAGACCCCCGACCGCCTGCGCGTGGCCGCGCAGGCGATGCGCCACGGGCTCTCCGACCAGCAGATCCACGCGGTCACCCGCTACGACCCGTGGTTTCTCGCCCGCATCCGCGAGATCGTCGACGAGGAGGCGCGTCTCATCCGCGACGGCCTGCCGCGCGAGACCCACGCGCTGCGCCGGCTGAAGATGCTCGGCTTCTCCGACGCCCGCCTCGCCCACCTCACCGCCCGCACCGAGAGCTCGGTCCGCGCCGAGCGGCAGCGGCTCGGCGTGCGCGCGGTCTTCAAGCGCATCGACACCTGCGCCGCCGAGTTCGAGGCGCAGACCCCCTATATGTATTCGACCTACGAGGCCGAGGCGATGGGCTCGGTCGAATGCGAGGCCCGCCCCACCGCCCGCCGCAAGGTCGTGATCCTCGGCGGCGGCCCGAACCGCATCGGCCAGGGCATCGAGTTCGACTACTGCTGCTGCCACGCCTGTTTCGCGCTCACGAAAGCCGGCTACGAGACCATCATGGTCAACTGCAACCCCGAGACGGTCTCGACCGACTACGACACCTCCGACCGGCTCTACTTCGAGCCGCTGACGCTCGAGCACGTGCTCGAGATCCTCCGCGTCGAGCAGGAGAACGGCACGCTGCACGGCGTCATCGTCCAGTTCGGCGGCCAGACGCCGCTGAAGCTCGCCAACGCCCTGCACGACGCCGGCATCCCGATCCTCGGCACCACGCCGGACGCCATCGACCTCGCCGAGGACCG
>JBDHSS010000450.1:0-2654 GCA_039808205.1 Paracoccaceae bacterium
GGCGAGTTGTAGGAGTAGAAGCCGACCATGCAGGTGATCTCGGGGTTCGCCGCCAGCACGTCGTCGACGTTCGAGCGGGCGCGGGCGAAGTCGACGTCGTCGCCGCGCACGTCGACGAGGCTGACCTTCGAGCCCTCGACCGCCTTGCGGAAGCCCTCGATGCGCTCGCGGGCGTTGTCGGCGTTGAGGTAGCCGACGAAGCCCATGCACTTGCCGCCGTCGGGCAGCGCCTTGACCATCTCCTCGCCGGCCTGGACGCCGGCGTCGGTGTTCGACGAGCCGAGGTAGGCGATGCGGTTCGACTGCGGCGCGTCACTGTCGGTGGTGAAGAGCGGGATCTGCGCGGCGATGCGGTTGAAGGCGTCGGTCGAGGTCTTGGGATCGACCGACGAGATCATGATCGCGTCGGCACCGGCGGCGACGAGGTCGTCCATCAGCGCGTTCTGCGCCGCCGCGGTGCCCTGGGCGGGATAGCGCAGCTCCATCTGGTAGTCGGGCATCTCGCCCTGCGCCTTCTTGATGCCCGCCTCGGCCAGCTTCCAGAAGTCGGACGCGGCGTTGACGACGAAGGCGAGATGCGGCTTGTCGGCGGCCGCGGCGGCCCCGCCCATGGCCAGCGAGGCGGCGATCGCCGCCAGGATGATGCGGTTCATGTGATTCCTCCCGTTGATCGCTCCGCTTGCCGTGCGGCGCGGGCTGCCGCGGCGCCGCCCGCGCGAGGAGTCGCCAGCGCATATGCTAATATTGCCGGGCCTTCGCTGGCAACGCAAAAGATATCGTTGACGTGTCAGCCTGTTAATACTGATAATAGTGCTGAAGCGGAGCCCCGAGGCACCGCGGGCGACGGATGGCGGAATGACGGGCGACGACAGGGCCGACGCGGAGGCGCCGCCGAGGACGGCTCCCGGCGGCGGCGCGGCGGCGCGGCCGCGGTCGCCGACGATGATGGACGTGGCGATGGCGGCCGGCGTGTCGCAGACCACGGTGTCACTCGTGCTCAACAACAGCCAGGGCTCGCGCCTGTCGGCGACCACGCGGGCCCGGGTGCGCGAGGCGGCGCGCGCGCTTGGCTACATGCTGCCGCGGTCGGTGCCGGCAGGCCCCGGCCGCGTTGGTGCGACGACGATCGGCTTTCTCGCCGAGGACATCGCGACCGACCCCTGGTGCGCGCTGCACCTCGAGGGGGTGCGCCGGCGCGCGTGGGAGGCGGGGCTCAGCGTCATGGCCGGGGTGAGCCAGGGCGACGAGGCGCTGGAGGCGGCACTCCTCGCACAATTCGCCGCGGCGCCGCTGGTGGGGCTCGTCTATTCCACCATCCTCACCCGGGTGATCGCGCCGCTGCCGCGGCTCGTGGGCGTGCCGACGGTGCTCGTCAATTGCGCGGTGCAGGACCGCTCGATCGCGGCGGTGGTGCCGGGCGAGCTGCTCGGCGGGTACGTGGCGACGCTGCGGCTGATCCGGGCCGGGCACCGCCGCATCGCCCACATCGCCGGGCAGTCGTGGACCGATCCGTCGCGCGACCGTCTCAAGGGCTACCGCCGCGCGCTCGCCGAGCACGATCTGCTCTACGACCCGGAGCTGGTGCGACCCGGCAACTGGGAGCCGCCGACCGGCTATCGGCATGCCGCCGACCTGATGACGCTCGCCGCTCCGCCGACGGCGATCTTCGTCGCCAACGACATGATGGCGGTCGGCTGCTACGACGCGCTGAAGGAACGCGGGCTCAGGGTGCCGCAGGACGTGTCGGTGGTGGGCTACGACGACCGCGAGATCGCCCAGTTCATGCGGCCGCCGTTGACCACGGTCGAGCTGCCGGCGCTCGAGATGGGGCGGCAGGCGGCGGAGCTTCTGATCGACGGCCAGCTGCCGCGGGTCGGCCGCCAGCCGCTGGTGAAGGTCGAATGCCGCCTCATCGAGCGCGAGTCGGTCGGCCCCCCGGCGCGATGAGCGGCCGCCGCCGAGCGTAGGGTGGGTGAATCACCCACCCTACGGGGTGCGCGGCCGCCGCAGGTCATGCGGAAGCGAGGCGGATTCGCCGCGGCCTCGCCGCGTGCGTCGGTCCGCGCGCAGCGTTGCAACCGCGGCGCGGCGGCCCTATGCAGCCCACGCGGGAGAGCCGGAAGGAGCGCGCGGGTGGACGACCGGGAGATGCGGCTGAGGCGGCTCAGGCTCCGGGCATGGCGGCGCGGGATCCGCGAGCTCGACCTCTTGATCGGGCCGTTCGCCGACACGCAGGCAAGCGACTTGTCCGAGGAAGAGCTTGCGACGATGGAACGGGCTCTCTCCGAGAACGACACCGATCTCTATGACTGGATCATCGGCCGGGCCAGTCCTCCGCCCGAATACGTCGGGTTTCTCGCGACGATCCGCGCGTTTCACGAGCGCCGTTAGAGCGCGGCGACGCCCGTGCGCCTTAACGGCTTGGTTATGATTCTGCGCCAGCGTCCGCAGCATGCCAACCTGCGGAGGATCGTCATGGTGATGCACGCCAAGCTCGCACCTGCAGCGCCGGACGTTGCCTTGCGCGACTCGTTTCTCGGCGCTTATCTCGAGACCCTCGGCATGGTGGAGCGCCTCCACCGGCTGCTGCTCGACGTGGTGAAGGACGAGTTCGAGCGCCTCGGCATCATCGACATCAACTCGGTGCAGGCGCT
>JBDHSS010000451.1:0-2637 GCA_039808205.1 Paracoccaceae bacterium
TCGCTGGCGTCGCCGGCCACCTGGCGCAGCTGGCGGCGCGCGCCGACGTGACGGTGGCGCCGCTCGCCGGCACCGGCCTCGCCCGGAGCCGCAACGCCGCGCTCGACCTGGCGCGGGGCGAGCTCCTCCTGATCGCCGACGACGACGTGACCCACCTCCCCGGCGCCTTCGAGGCGATCCGCGGCTTCTTCCGCGACCGGCCGGCGGCGAGCCTGCTCGTCGGCCAGTCGCTCGGCGCCACCGGGCGGCCGCGGCGGCGGCCGGTCTCCCGGCCGCTGTCGCGCTGGAACGCCGGGCGCACCGCCAGCCACGAGCTCGCGCTCCGCCTCGCCCCGGTCCGGGCGGCGGGGGTGCGCTTCGACGCGGGCTTCGGCATCGGCGCCGGCACGCCGAACTTCCTCGGCGAGGAGTACGTCTTCCTCGCCGACTGCCTGCGCGCGGGGCTGTCCGGCGAGCACCGGCCGCTGCCGATCGCCGTGCACGCCGCGCCGAGCTCGGGCGCCGTCTGGTCCGGTCCGGAGGCGGCGCGGGCACGCGCGGCGGTGCTCGCCCGGGTCTTCGGCGGCTGGGCGCCCCTGGTCCGCGCCGGCTATGCCGCGAAGAACGCCCGGCGCTTCGGCTCGCTGCGCGATCTCCTGACCTTCCTGCGCGGCTGAAGCCCGGCGGCTGAAATCCGCCTGCCCCGGCTAGCCGCCGAGGCGCTTGGCCACGCCGCGCACCGCGTAGTGGGCGAAGTACCAGGCGGCGCTGAGCCGCGGCAGCCCTTCGTGCTCGCGGTAGAAGCGCCAGGTGGCGCCGGCGGCACCGAGCTTGCCGGCCGAGAGCGAGCCCGGGTGCACCCGGTAGTCGGCGAGCACGTCGGGCAGCGCATGCGCCGCCGGGGTCCGGCGCAGCAGCTCGAGCCAGAGGCCGTAGTCCTGCCGGCGCGGCAGGGGCGGCATCTCCACCTTGCCGAAGAACTCCACGTCGTAGACCGCGGTCAGGCAGCCGATGACGTTGCCGCGGAGCAGGCCCGCCCGCGTCACCGCCGCCGGCGGGTGCACGGTGCCGAGCGGCCGGCCGTCGGCGTCGATCCGCCGGTAGGCGGTGAAGGTGAACGGGTGGTGCTCGGCCCGCATGAAGCCGATCTGCCGCGCGAGCTTCTCCGGCCGCCACAGGTCGTCGGCATCGAGGAAGGCGAGGTAGCGGCCGCGCGCCGCGCGGATGCCGTGGTTGCGCGCCGCGGCGGCGCCGCGGGTCGTCGGGTGCGCCAGCAGCCGGAGCCGCGGCTCCTCCCGGGCGAGCGCCTGCGCGAGCGCCGCCGAGCCGTCGGTCGAGCCGTCGTCGACGACGAGCATCTCCCAGTCGGGGAAGCTCTGCGCCCGCACCGAGGCCACGGTCGCGGCGAGCGTCGCCGCGGCGTTCCAGACCGGGGTGATGACCGAGACCGCCGGGGCCATGGGCGGGCGCGCCGCTCAGTCCTCGATCAGGAAGCTGGCATGGCGCACCAGCAGGTAGGCGCCGATCACGAACAGGATGCCGGCGAAGCCGAGGGCGTAGAGGGGCGAGGCATAGCCCGCCTCGTAGGAGCCGTAGAAGCCCGCGCGCATCAGCCCGACGACGTGGATGAGCGGGTTCCACCAGAGCACGTCCTGGGCCGCCGTGGGCAGCGACTGGAAGGTGTAGAACATCCCCGACATGAACAGCAACGGCCGCGTCAGCACCCCCCAGACGTTGCGCCAGGTGGGAAAGAAGCCGAAGAGCACGCAGTTCAGCGTGCCGACCCCGAGCCCGAGCAGCCCCGCGAGCCCGAAGGCGAGCGCCGCCGACCCGAGGTCGAGGCTCACGTCGAGGTCGTAGAACAGGATGAAGCCGGTGAACAGCAGGATCGCCACCATGAACATGGTGAGGAAATCGAGGACGAACTTGCTGAGGACGGTGTCGAGCACCGTCACCACCGGATAGCGCAAGAGCGCGCGGTTGGTGATCAGCGCGCTCGACACCGAGCGCGAGACGCTGGTGAACAGCATGAACGGGATGACGCCGGTGGCGTAGAACAGCGGGAAGCTCTCGCCGATCGGCGGCTTGCGGAACGCGAAGCTGAACACCAGGGTCAGCATCAGGATGCCGCCGAGGGGCTCGGCGATCGCCCAGAGGTAGCCGCCGTAGGAGCGGCCGAACTTGGTGCCGGTCTCGCGCACGATCATCGCGAAGAGCACGCGCAGCCGCTGGAACGACACCGGTCCGCGGTGCGCCGCCACCTGTGCGGCCAGCGGCATCTCCAGGGCGGGCATCCTTGCCACTCTCCGCGTGCTCCCCGTGCTGTCCCGGCCGGGCGGGTTTGCATTCCCGGCCCGCGAGGAGTAAACCTGCGCCGCATGGGGTGACAAGCCCGGGCCAACGGGCGCCCGCGTGCAGTGACGATCAAGTGACGCTTACCGGGCAAGTGACGATTACCGGGCTATCGGGCGAGGCAGGATGAGCGACGCGACCACGGATCCCCGGCCTGCGGCTCCGCGCGTCGCGGAAGCTCCCCAGGCTGCTCCCGCAGCCGCCGCTGTCCCCACCTCCGCTGCCGTGTCGGACCCGGAGGTTCTCGCCCGCCGCCGCCGCGCCCGCGCCGCCCGCGCCGCGCTGCAGGCGGTGGAGAGCCCGTCC
>JBDHSS010000452.1:0-2624 GCA_039808205.1 Paracoccaceae bacterium
GCCGGCGGCGCCGGAGACCGCGCCCGACACGGCGCGGCCGGTCAGCCCGAAGAGGCCCGAGTAGAGGACGACCGAGCCCGCGCCGAGGAAGCGCAAGAGGCCGCGCGCCTCGGCCCAGGTCACGCCGAGCGCGTAGCCCGCGGTGCCGAGGAAGGCGGCGGCGAGCCCGACCGAGAGCAGCCGCAGCGCCACCGGCACGTCGAAGGGCGCGAGGCCGATGAGCCCGGCGAGGGTTGCGTCGCCGAGGAGGCCGCCGAGGCCGTAGTCCTCGGTCCAGCCGGCGGGCGGGACGTGGGTGGCGGCGAAGGCGGCGGCGGCAAGGAGCGCTATCGGCAACGCGATCGCGCGGCGGATGGCGCGGCCCTCGCCCCGGTGCAGCATGAGGCGCAGGCCCCAGACCGCGAGCGCCACGGCGATGCCGTAGGCGCCCCAGCCGAGCGCGCGGTGCAAGGGATCGGCGAGCGAGGCGCCGAGGAGGCCGAGCGCGTTCGTCGGCGCCGCGTCGGTGGCGCTGAAGAGGCTCGGGTCGTCGGGGGAGTAGGTCCAGACGAGCGCGGCCATGGCCGCCGCGAGCGCGAGGAGCAAGAGGCCGACGAGCTCGCTGCCGCGGCGGCGCAGCGCCGCCTCGGTGTCGCTTTCCATCAGCGGCGCGCGGCGCGCGGGCTTCCTGCGAGTCGCCATCTCAAGCGGTCCCTTCGTCATTGAGCGCATCGCCGAGCGACGTGCGGATCGCGTCGAGGCCGCGCTCGACCTCGGCGATCGGCGCGACCAGCGCGACGCGGATGTAGGGGGCACCGGGGTTGCCGGCCCCGGGGGTGGCGCGGCCGAGGTAGCCGCCGGGCAGCACCCGCACGCCGGTCTCGCGCCAGAGCCGGAGCGCCGCCGCCTCGCCGTCGCCGACGCGGAGCCAGAGAAAGAAGCCGCCCTCGGGCGCGCGGTAGCCGGGCAGGCCGCCGAGCATCCGCTCGGCCAGCGCGAACTTGTCGCGGTAGAGCGCGCGGCTCGCCTCGACGTGCGCCTCGTCGCGCCAGAGCGCCGCGGAAGCGTGCTGGATCGGCAAGGGCAGCGGCGCGCCGCCGTAGGCGCGGAGCTGGCGCAGCGCCGCGATCGAGCGCGGGCCGCCGGCGGCGAAGCCCGAGCGCAGGCCGGGGGCGTTCGACCGCTTCGAGAGCGAGTTGACGACGAGCACGCGCTCGGGGTCGGCCCCGGCGGCCGCGGCGATCTCGAGCGCGCCGGGCGGCGGCGCGTCGGGGTAGATCTCGGCATAGCATTCGTCTGCAACGATGCGGAAGTCGTGCGCCTCGGCGAGCGCGATCAGCGCGCGCCACCAGGCGGCGCTGGCGACGGCACCTTGCGGGTTTGCCGGCGAGCAGACGTAGGCGAGCGTCACCCGGTCGAGGAGCGCGGGCGGCAGGCTCGCGTAGGCGGGCAGGAAGCCGGTCGCACGGGTGGCCGGCACCGGCACCGGCTCGGCGCCGACCGCCAGCGCCGCGGCGCCATACGCCTGATAGAACGGATTGGGCAGCAGGACCGCGGGGCGGGCGCCCGCCTTCGTCTCCGGCGACAGCGCGATCGCGAGGTTGAACAGCCCTTCGCGGGTGCCGTTCAGCGGAAAGACCTGGGTCTCGGGGTCGAGCGCCACGCCATAGCGCCGGTCGAGCCAGCCGGCGATCGCCGCGCGCAAGCCCGGCGTGCCGTCGTTCGGCGGGTAGAGCGCGAACTCGGCCGCGTGCGCGGCGATCGTCTCGGCGACCAGCGCCGGCAGCGGGTGCTTCGGCTCGCCGATCGTCATCAGAAGCTCGGGGCCGCCCGCCGGCACGCCGTCGAGCAGCCGTCTCAGCCGCGGAAAGGCATACTCCGGCAGGTCTGCGAACCGCGCGGGAAACTGCATCACTCGTGCCTCGTGCCGGGGTCTCGAAGGCCGCCCCGTTATAAAGCCAACTCTACCCTGCAGGTGCCTGTCCGTCCAGCATCTTGCGGCGCAGCAGCACGCGGCGCGCACCGCTCGTGTCAGCCCTCGGGCGCGAGGCAGGCGGCGAGGCTCGCGGCGAGGCCGCGGATCAGCGCGGGATAGAGCGCCGGGCCCGGCGGGAGGCCGGCGCCGAGGTGGTCGAGGCTGCCGGTCCGGAGGGCCGTGCCCTCGGTGATCGTCGCCATCAGCTTCGGCGAGAACTCGGGCTCGGTGAAGGCGCAGGCGACGGCGCCATCGGCGACGCGGTCGCGGATCGCCGCGACCCGGGCGGGGCCGGGCTCGACGCCGTCCTGCAGCGCGACGCTGCCGGCGGCGGGCAGGTCGAAGGCGTGCTCGAAATACTGGAAGGCGTCGTGGAAGACGAGGAACGGCCGGCCGCGAAGCGGCGCGACAGCAGTCGCGACCTCGGCGCGGAGCGCGTCGGTCTCGGCGGCGAAGGCGCGGGCATTGGCGGCGTAGGCCGGCGCGTTCGTCGGGTCGAGGCGGGCGAGGGCCTCGGCCACGTCGCGGGCGGCGGCGACGGCGTTGGCGGGGTCGAGCCAGATGTGGCCGTCGGGGCGCTCGCCGGCGGCTGGGGCGGCGTCGCCCTCGAACGGGCCGTCGACGCGGATCGGCAGCGTGGCGACGCCGGGTGCGGCCTCGAGCGAGATCG
>JBDHSS010000453.1:0-2619 GCA_039808205.1 Paracoccaceae bacterium
GCGGCGTTGGCGCGGCTCATGGCGATGGCACCCGCGTCGCGGTCGAAGCCGAGGAAGCGCAGGCCAGGATCATGCGCCGGCGCCGCCGCGCGCAGCGCCGCCCAGGCGGCGCGGTCGAAGCTCGCCAGCCGCTCGAACGCGAAGCTGCGCGACCGGCCGGGCATCAGGCCGGCCGCGATTTCCGCCGCCTCGATGACGAAGGTGCCCGAGCCGCACATCGGATCGAGGACCGGCTCGCCGCCGGCGTAGCCCGCGGCGCGCAAAAACAGCGCCGCCAGCGTCTCGCGCAGCGGCGCCACGTTCACCGCCTGCTTGTGGCCGCGCCGATGCAGCGGCTCGCCCGAGGTGTCGACGCTGATCGTGCAGAGGTCGTCGTCGATGCGGACGCGCACCGTGACCGCGTCCTCGGGCGGCTCGGCCGGTACCGGCGCCCCGAGCGTCCCGGCGATCGCGCGGGCGATCCGCGACCGGGCGGCACCGGCGTGCCAGATCCGCGAGGCGCGCGTGGTGACCTCGACCTTCACCGGCTCGTCGGCGCGCAGGACCGCGCCCCAGTCGAGCTTGCGCGCGCGCTTGTCGAGCTGCGCGAGATGCAGCGCGCGAAATTCGGCGATCCGCGCCAGCACGCGGGTGGCGCCGCGAACCGCGAGGTTTGCCCGCCAGACCTCGGGCCACCCGCCGGCGAAAATGACGCCGCCCGGCAGCGCGCGCGCACCGCAAAAGCCGCGCTCCGCCACCTCGGCGAGAAGCATGGGCTCGAGCCCCGGCGGCGCGGCGAGGAAGATCTCGAAGGAGCCGGCATCGGGCATGCCGCCGGCATAGCCGGAACCGGCGGGCGCGGCGAGGGCGATGTCGCCCACCCGACCACTCGAGAACCGCCACAGCGCATGCCGCTTTTCCGCTTTACATTGACCGACCGGTCGATTAAACAGAGCCCACGGATCGAGCTGGAGGGGGCGATGTCGGAAGCGTTCATCTGTGACGCGGTGCGCACACCGATCGGGCGGTACGCCGGCGCGTTGGCGGCGGTTCGGGCCGACGACCTCGCCGCGGTGCCGCTGACGGCGCTCATCGACCGCAATCCCGGCGTCGACTGGAGCCGCGTCGACGACCTGATCTTCGGCTGCGCCAACCAGGCCGGCGAGGATAACCGCAACGTCGGCCGCATGGCGGTGCTGCTCTCGGGGCTGCCGGTGACGGTGCCGGGCACCACGATCAACCGGCTCTGCGGCTCGGGGATGGACGCGGTCGGCCAGGCGGCGCGCGCAATCCGGGCCGGCGACTGCGACCTGATGCTCGCGGGCGGCGTCGAGAGCATGTCGCGAGCCCCCTTCGTGATGCCCAAGGCCGAGACCGCATTCGCCCGCGCGAACGCCGTCTATGACACCACCATCGGCTGGCGTTTCGTGAACCCGCGGCTGAAGGCCGCATGGGGCGTCGACTCGATGCCAGAGACCGCCGACAATGTCGCCGCCGACTTCGGCATCAGCCGCGCCGACCAGGACGCCTTCGCGGCGCTGAGCCAGGCGCGCTGGGCCGCGGCGCAGGCGAAGGGCGTGTTCGCGGAGGAGATCGTGCCGGTGACGATCCCGCAGAAGAAGGGCGACCCGATCGTCGTCTCCGTCGACGAGCACCCGCGGCCCGACACCACGGCGGCGAGCCTCGCGCGGCTCAAGGGCGTGAACGGCCCCGACCTCAGCGTCACCGCCGGCAACGCCTCCGGCGTCAACGACGGCGCCGCCGCGCTCGTCATCGCCTCCGAGGCGGCGGCGAAGGCGCAAGGGCTGACGCCCAGGGCGCGCGTCGTCGCGATGGCGGCCGCCGGCCTCGAGCCGCGGATCATGGGCTTCGGCCCGGCCCCCGCCGCACGCCGCGTGCTGGAGCGCGCCGGCCTCGCGCTCGGGCAGATGGACGTGATCGAGCTCAACGAGGCCTTCGCGAGCCAGGCCCTCGCCGTCCTGCGCGACCTCGGCCTCCCCGACGACGCGGAGCACGTCAACCCGAACGGCGGCGCGATCGCCATGGGCCACCCGCTCGGGATGTCCGGGGCGCGGCTCATCACCACCGCCACCTACGAGCTGCACCGCCGCGGCGGCCGCTACGCGCTCTGCACCATGTGCATCGGCGTCGGCCAGGGGATCGCCGCCATCATCGAGCGCGTCTGAAGGAGGAGCGAGACATGTACGCCCAGCTGGTCCAGACCGACGGACTGAAGAAACCCGAGGAGATGACCCCCGAGGAGCGCGCGTTCCAGGAGCGCATCGACCGGAACGAGAAGATCGAGCCCAAGGAGTGGATGCCCGAGGGCTACCGCAAGACGCTGATCCGCCAGATCGGCCAGCACGCGCATTCCGAGATCGTCGGCCAGCTGCCGGAAGGCAACTGGATCACCCGCGCACCGACCCTGGAGCGCAAGGCGATCCTGCTCGCCAAGGTGCAGGACGAGGCCGGCCACGGCCTCTATCTCTACTGCGCCGCCGAGACGCTCGGCGTCAGCCGCGACGAGCTGATGGATCTGCTCCACAAGGGCAAGATGAAGTACTCGTCGATCTTCAACTACCCGACGCTGACCTGGGCCGACATGGGCGCGGTCGGCTGGCTGGTCGACGGGGCGGCGAT
>JBDHSS010000454.1:0-2619 GCA_039808205.1 Paracoccaceae bacterium
CCGGCGGCGCGCGCCGCGGTCTCGCTGTCGCCGGTGCCGGGCGGATGCCCGGTCCGCTTCGAGCGCGACGGCGACCTTCCGGCCGGCGGCTACCGCCTGCGCTTCGGCCCGACGATCCGGCTCGAGAGCAACGACGCCGACGGGCGTCGGCACGGCCTCGTCGTGCTCCTGCAACTCTTGCACGGCGCGACGACCGAGCCGGCGCGCTTCCGTTTCCCGGCGACCGGCACCATCGAGGATGCGCCGCGCTACGGCTGGCGCGGCTGCCATCTCGACGTGTCGCGGCACTTCTGGCCGGCCGCGGACGTGGGGCGCTTTCTCGACATTCTCGCCTGGTACCGGATGAACGTCTTCCACTGGCACCTGACCGACGACGAAGGCTGGCGCTTCGAGGTGCCGGGCCTGCCGACGCTGACCACAACCGGCGCCACCCGCGGCGCCGACGCAGCCCTCGTGCCGCAGCTCGGCGACCCGGCGGCAACCCGGACGCAGTTCTATGCGCGGGCGGAGCTCGAGGCCGTGGTCGCCCACGCCGCGGGCCTCGGCATCGAGGTGGTGCCGGAGGTCGACATTCCCGGCCATTCCACGGCGATGCTGGCGGCGCTGCCGCACCTCGCCGACCCGGACGAGCCGGCGAGCTATGCCTCGGTGCAGGGCTACGTCAACAACGCGCTGAACCCGGCCGTCGAGGCGACCTACGAGGCGCTCGGGCTCGTCTTCGACGCGCTCGTCGCGACCTTCCCGTCGCGGCGCGTGCACGTCGGCGGCGACGAGGTGGCGAAGGACGCCTGGATGGCATCGCCGCTCGCCCGCGCGCTGATGGCGCGCGAGGGCCTGCGCGACACCTTCGACCTGCAGGCCCACTTCCTGCGGCGGATAAAGGCGATGCTGACCGAACGCGGCCGCGACCTCGTCGGCTGGAACGAGGTCGCGCACGGCGGCGGCGTCGGGCCGGAGGGCACGCTCCTGATGGCGTGGGAGAACCCGCAGGTCGGCGCGGCGCTCGCGCGCGAGGGCTACGACGTCATCATCACGCCGGGGCAGGCCTACTACCTTGACATGGCGCCGTCGCCGGCCTGGCTCGATCCGGGCGCCGGCTGGGCCGGGTCGGCGACCGCCGAGGAGACCTACGCCCACGATGCCGAGGCGAGCTTTCCGGCCGAGCTCAAGGCGCGGTTCAAGGGGGTGCAGGCCTGCATCTGGTGCGAGCATTTCCACAGCCGCGACTATTTCAACGACATGGTGTTCCCGCGGCTCGCCGCCGTGGCCGAAGCGGCGTGGACACCGCCCGGCGCGAAGGACTGGCTGCGCTTCGCGGCGCTCGCGCGCTCGCATCCGCGGCTCTGACCCGGGCTTGCGGAGGGATGACCTGCTCCGGGACGCGCCGCGCCAGCACCCCCGACCGAAGCGAGGCCTTGCCTCGCGAGTCCCGGCCCGACAAGCGAACGCATGGGTTCGCCGGGCCGTTCGGCGGAGCGCGGGACGCGCGGAGACGAAGGGGCGTGACGTGTCGCCGTCAGTGCCAATCCGTCCGCGTCCGCCCGGGCGGATGCGTCGCGCGCATCCGCCCCCCGCAGGGCGGATGTGGACGGATTTGTCACTCGCCAAATCCGTCAAGGCCGCACCGTGGCGCCGAGCACGGCCGCTTTACCCAGCTCCATCCGACCTGAGGCCCCAATGCTGCGCATCGCCGTCGGCGGCATCCACACCGAGTGCTCGACCTACTCGCCGGTCCTGATCGAAAGGGACGACTTCCGCGTGCTACGCGGCGCGGCGCTGCCGGCGGCCGACGCCTTCGCCTTCCTGCCGCGGCCCGACGTGGCGCTCCTGCCGCTGCTTCACGCGCGTGCGGTCCCCGGCGGGCCCGTGGCGCGGGCGGCCTACGACGGCTTTCGCGCCGAGTTCCTCGACCGGCTCCGGGCCGCGCTGCCGCTCGACGGGGTCTATCTCGCGATGCACGGCGCGATGCACGTCGCAGGCGTCGACGACGCCGAGGGCGACTGGATCGGCGCGGTGCGCGCGGTGGTCGGGCCGGAGGTGCCCATCGCGGTCAGCTACGACCTGCACGGCAACCTCAGCCAGCGCATCATCGATGCGATCGACGTGTTCGCGGCCTACCGCACCGCGCCGCACATCGACGTGCGCGAGACCATGATGGCAGCCTGGGAGATGCTGCTGCGCCGGCTCCGCGGCGGCGCGCGGCCGGGCGTCGCCTGGACGCCGGTGCCGCTCCTCCTGCCCGGCGAGCGCAGCTCGACCGAGGACGAGCCGGCGCGGTCGCTCTATGCCGCGCTGCCGGGGCTCGACGTGCTGCCCGGGCTCTGGCGGGCCGACCTGATGATCGGCTACGTCTGGGCCGACGAGCCGCGCGCCACCGCCGCGGCCGTCGTGACCGGAACCGACCGCGCCGCGGCGCTGGCGGCGGCGGAGGAAATCGCGGCCCGCTTCTGGGCGGCGCGCGACGGCTTCTGCTTCGGCTCGATCACCGGAGCGCTCGCGGACATGCTCGACCGGGCGGCGGGGGCGACGACGGCGCCGGTGATCCTCGCCGACTCGGGCGACAACCCGACCGGCGGCGGCGTCGGCGACCGGGCCGACGTGCTGGCGGCGCTCCTCGCC
>JBDHSS010000455.1:0-2608 GCA_039808205.1 Paracoccaceae bacterium
GCCGAGCGCGGCGAGGCCGCCGATCAGCCGCCGGTCGTAGCCATAGCCGCCGGTCGGCGTGCCGAGCGCGCCGGGGACGAGGAAGGCCGTGCGTGGCACCTCAGAGGTCCGCCTCGTACCAGCCGCGGGCGGCGTGGCTCTCGTGCAGCGTCACCCGAAGCCGCCGGAGCCGGCCGCCGTCGCCGAGCCCGCCTGCCCGCGCTGCCGCGGCCAGCGCGTCGAAGACGTGCCGCGCCAGCATCTCGGTCGTGGTGATCCGGCCGGCGAGCGCGGGCAGCGCGTCGAGGTTCTGGTAGCGCAGGGGCTCCAGCGCCGCGGCGAGCGCCTCGGTGGCGCGGCCGATGTCGACGACGATGCCGTTTGCGTCGAGCACTTCCGCAAAGAACGCGGCATCGACGACGAAGGTGGCGCCGTGCAGCCGCTGCGCCGGCCCGAACACCGCGCCGGGCAGGCTGTGGGCAATCATGATGTGGTCGCGAACCTCGACGGCGTACATCGCCCCTCCTTCAGTCATAGCGCACGCGGTGACAGAGCGTAGCCGGATCGGCGAGGATCGCGCCATAGCGCTCGGGCAAATCGGCGAAGGCGGTCTCGCCGCTGACGAGGGCGTCGAGCGCCGGGTCAGCGAGCAGCGCCAGCGCCGTCTCGAGCCGCCGCCTCGGGCTCCAGCGCAGCCGCCGCGCCGCGGGCACCCGGCCGACCTGGCTCGACACCAGCCGGAGCCGCCGGCTGTGGAAGCCGGCGCCAAGGCCGAGCGTGACCGCGGCGTCGCCGTACCAGCTCGCCTCGACGACCGTCGCCTCCTCCCCGGCGAGTGCCAGCGAAAGCGCGAGCCCGGCGCCGCTGGCGCTGGCGTGGATCACCACGTCGCGCTCGCCCGGCGCGGCGTCAGGCAGCGCGAAGCCGCAGCCGAGCGCTGCGGCGAGATCGGCGCGGCCTGGATTCAGGTCGACCAGCGTCACCTCCGTCGCCGGGATCCGCGCCGCCAGCCAGCCCGCGAGCGCGCCGACGACGCCGGCGCCGACCACCGCCACCCGGTCGCCGGGCGCTACCCTCGCGTCCCACACCACATTGAGCGCGGTCTCCATGTTCGCCGCCAGCACCGCGCGCGCCGCCGGCACCACGGCCGGCACCAGCACCACCATGGCGGCCGGCGCGGCGAAGCGGTCCTGGTGCGGGTGCAACACGAAGACGGTCCGCCCGAGCAGTGCCGCGGGCCCCTGCTCGACGCGGCCGACCGCCGCGTAGCCGTACTTCACGGGGAACGGGAACGTGCCCTCCTGCAGCGGCGCGCGCATCCGCTCGCGCTCCGCCTCCGGCACGCCGCCGCGCAGCACCAGCGCCTCAGTGCCGCGACTGATGCCGCTGAACCGCGCCGCCACCACCACCTCGCCCGGCCCCGGCACCACCTCGGCCGGCCGCATCCTTGCGACCCCCGGCGCCTCGATCCAGAACGCCCGCGCCATTGCCGGGTCACTCACCGCTGCGAACCGCAATGGCGTTCATGGCTTCGCATGCTCGATGCAGTCGGTGAGGAGCATCGTCTCGTCGGCGTCGTCGCGCGCGAGGAAGCCCTGCGCGCCCTTGACGTGCCAGACGAGGCCCGAGCCGTCGGTCGAAACGTAGCGCACGCCGGAGCCGGTCGGGCCGGCCTTCAGCGAGGCGAGCTGACCGTCGCGGCCGAGGACGGCGTAGTCCGCGCCGCCGATGCTGAAGTAGACGACCTGCAGCGTTGCGCCGCCGTCGCAGACGTAGGCGTAGGGGCGGGTTGGCGGCGCGCCGTCGGCGAGAGCCGGCGTGGCGAGGACGAGGCAGAACAAGTGCAGCGGTCGCACGCAGGATCTCCGGGCTTCGGGCGGTCAGTCGAGCGTGTCGGCGAGCCAACGCTCGATCAGGAAGCGCGCAATCGAGCCGCGGCGCGCCGGGCGCAGCTCGGGGTCGTTGCCGGCGAGCGCGGCCATCACCCCCTCGCGCGACACCCAGCGGGCATCCTCGAGCTCGGTCGTGTCGAGCGCGATGGCGCGGTCGAGCGCGGCGCCGCGGCAGCCGATCATCAGGCTGGACGGGAACGGCCAGGGCTGGCTCGACAGGTAGTCGACCTGGCCGACGCCGATGCCGGCTTCCTCGCGGGTCTCGCGGCGCACTGCCGCCTCGATCGACTCGCCGGGCTCCATGAAGCCCGCGAGCAGCGAGTACATCCCCGGCGGCCAGGCCGGCGAGCGGCCGAGCAGCACACTGTTGCCTGAGAGGATCAGCATGATGACTACCGGGTCGGTGCGCGGGAAGTGCTGGGTTCCGCACGCCGGGCAGGCGCGCCGCCAGCCGGCATCGGCCGGCGCCGAGGCGGCGCCGCAGGCGGCGCAGAAGCCGTGGCTCGCGTGCCAGCCGAGGATGCCCTTGGCAGCGGCGGCGATGCCGGCCTCGGCGGCGTCGAGCGCCGCCATGTTGGCGCGCAGGTCGCCGAAGCCGAGGCTCGCATCGAGCCGCGGGTGCGGCAGGAGCGGCGCGGCGCCGAAGCCTTCCGCGGGCGCGGCCGCCTCCTCCCAGTCGGCGATGGCGCGGGCAAAGCACGGCACGCCGGCGTCGAGCCCGAGAAAGACCGTTGGGC
>JBDHSS010000456.1:0-2582 GCA_039808205.1 Paracoccaceae bacterium
CGAGGCGCATCTCGCCGCCATGGCCGGGCGGCGGGTCGAGCTGCTGATGGAGCGGCCCGACCTCGGCCGCACCGAGGGCTTCGCCCAGACCCGCCTCGTCGGCACGCACCGCCCGGGCGCCGTTGTGCCGGCGCGCATCGTCGGGCGCGATGCCGGGATGCTGGTCGCCGAGGCCGCCTGAAGGCCTTGCCGGCAGGCTTCCGCGCGAGCCACGGGGCCGCCTGCAACCAATCCGCCCGCACGATCTTAAGGAGGAGCCGCGAAGCGCGGCCACCCAGAGGTGGCGGAAAGGAGTAACCCATGGTCATCGTCGGAACGGCGCGCGGCGAGGCGCTGCACGGCACGACGCTTGCCGATCGCATCTCCGGCCTCGGCGGGCCGGACGATCTCTTCGGCGGCTCGGGTGCCGACCGGATCAACGGTGGCTTCGGGCATGACGTGCTCCGCGGCGGCGAGGGCGGGGACCGCCTGATGGGCGGCGGCGGCGACGACGTGATCTATGGCTTCGGCACCAGCGACGTTCGGGCGCAGTCGGCCGACATCGCGCTGAGCCCGCTCGGCAGCTTTAACCGACCGACGTTCGCGACTTCCGCACCGGGCGACCCCGACCGGCTTTATGTCGTCGAGCAGCACACCGGGCGGGTGATGATCCTCGACACCCAGACCGGCAGGACGCTGCCGACGCCGTTCCTCGACCTCGCCGACAACAGCCTCGCCGACGGCAACGAGCAGGGCCTGCTCGGGCTCGCCTTCGATCCCGGCTATGCGCGCAACGGCCGGTTCTACGTCTATCTGACGCAGGCCGACGGCGACATCGAGGTGCGCGGCTACCACCGGTCGGCGGGGAACCCCGACCGCGCCGATGCCGGCAGTGCCGACACCATCCTGCAGATCGACCGCGACAACGGCGCGGCCAACCACAACGGCGGCTGGATCGGCTTCGGGCCGGACCGGATGCTCTATGTCGCGGTGGGCGACGAGGGGCTGACCGGGGATCCGGCCAACAACGCGCAGAACCCTGACGAGCTCTGGGGCAAGATGCTGCGCATCGACGTGCACGGCGACGACTTCGCGAGCACTGCCCGCGACTACGCGATCCCGGACGACAACCCGTTCGCCGCGGGCGGCGGCGCCGGCGAGGTCTGGGCGCTCGGCCTGCGCAACCCCTGGCGCAACAGCTTCGACCGCGCGACCGGCGATCTCTACATCGGCGACGTGGGCCAGGCCGAGCGCGAGGAGATCGACGTGCAGGCCGCGGGCAGCCGCGGCGGCGAGAACTACGGCTGGAAGGTCAAGGAGGGCACGCTCGTCTATGACGCGAGCGACCCGGACAACCCGCCGCCGAACAGCCCGTCGCTGATCGACCCGGTGACCTCCTATGCCCACGACGCCAGCGGCGGCTTCGCGGTGATCGGCGGCTACGTCTATCGCGGCGGCGGCGGGATGCAGGGCCGCTACCTCTATGCCGATGACGTGAGCGGCAACCTCTGGAGCTTCAAGCTGGTCGGCGGCCGTGCGGTCGACGTGACCAGCCACACCGGGCAGCTGGTCGGCGGCACCCTCGACGGGATCACCTCGTTCGCCGAGGACGGCCGCGGCGTGCTCTATGCGATGACGACCGCAGGAACGCTGTCGCGCCTCGGCTTCGGCCGCGGCGCGGGCGATGGTGCCGACGTGATCGACGGCGGTGCCGGCGACGACCGGCTCTACGGCGGCGCTGGGCACGACGTGATCGCGGGCGGCAGCGGGCGCGACGCGATCGCCGGCGGCGCCCAGGCCGACGTGCTGCACGGCAACACCGGCGCCGACCGGCTCGACGGCGGCCCGGGCGCCGACTGGCTGTCGGGCGACTACGGCCGCGACGTGCTCCGGGGCCGCGCGGGTGCGGACACCTTCCACTTCGCGCCGAACTTCGGGCACGACACCGTGGCCGACTTCCAGGACGACGTCGACACCGTGCAACTCGACGACCGCTTCGGCTTCGCCACCGCGCGCGAGGCGCTGGCGGTGGCGCACGAGGCCGGCGGCGACGTGGTCTTCGACTTCGCCGCCGGCACGAGCCTGACCGTGCAGCACGCGACGATCGCCGCGCTCGCCGACGATCTCGTCGTCTGACGCCGTGCCCGCGCGGCTGCGACGCAGCCGCCGATCCCCGGCCGCAGCCTTGCATCGGGGGGGCAATTGCGACACATACGCAGGAGGGTGCTCAGGCGCGCCCGAGAGGGGATGAGCATGGCTGACGGCGGCATGGAAGCGGGCGCGGAACCGACCCTCGAGATCGACGTGCGCGAGACCTTCGGCATCGACGTCGACCTCACCGTCAAGGGCTTCGCCGAGCCGACCGACCGGGTGCCCGATCGCGACCCGACCTATCGCTTCGACCGCGACACGACGCTCGCGATCCTCGCCGGCTTCGTCCACAACCGGCGGGTGATGATCCAGGGCTATCACGGCACCGGCAAGTCGACGCACATCGAGCAGGTGGCGGCGCGGCTCAACTGGCCGTGCGTGCGGGTGAACCTCGACAGCCACATCAGCCGCATCGACCTGATCGGCAAGGACGCGATCAAGATCCGCGACGG
>JBDHSS010000457.1:0-2576 GCA_039808205.1 Paracoccaceae bacterium
CGTCCCACCAGAAGCCGCCGGCCTCGGTGGTGGGCATCGGATCGGTGTCGATGACCACCACATAGCTCGTTTCGCTCGCGCGTGCACGGCCGAGGGCTGCTTCGAGCCCGGCGATCGAGTCCACCTTCTCCGCGGTGGCACCCATCGCCGCCGCATGCGCCGCGAAGTCGATCGACGAGGGAACGACGTGGCGCGCGGTGTCGATCAGGTTGTTGAACGACGCCCCGCCGCAGGCGATCTGCAGCCGGTTGATGCAGCCGTAGCCGCGATTGTCGAGCAGCACCACGACGATCTTGTGCCCGAGCATCACGCTCGTCGCGAGCTCGGAGTTCAGCATCATGTAGCTGCCGTCGCCCACCATCACCACGACTTCCCGCTCCGGGTGCGCCATCTTCACCCCGAGCCCGCCGGCGATCTCGTAGCCCATGGTCGAGAAGCCGTATTCAAGGTGGTAGCCGTTCGGCCGCGCCGCCTTCCAGAGCTTGTGCAGCTCGCCCGGCAGGCCGCCGGCAGCACAGACGACGATGGCGTCCTCGGGCATGCCGCGCTGCACCGCGCCGATCACCTGCATGTCGGTGGCAAGGCCGTTGCCGGCGGGCGCGGCGGTCACCGCCTCGACCGCGTCGATCCAGCCAACCTTGAGGCCCGGGTCGAGGTCCGGCGCGCGATGGTCCCCGAGGAGCTCGGTCAGCTCCTCGAGCGCCAGCCGCGCGTCGGCGACGACGGGCAGGGCGTTGTGCTTGTGGGTGTCGTAGGGCACGACATTGATCGAGACGATCCGCCGGTCCTCGTTCTGGAACAGCGCCCACGACCCGGTGGTGAAGTCCTGCAGCCGCGTGCCCACGCCGATCACGAGGTCCGCCTCCGCCGCGACCGCGTTCGTCGCCGCCGAGCCGGTGACGCCGATCGAGCCGAGGTTCAACGGATGGTCCCAGGGCAGCGCCGACTTGCCAGCCTGGGTCTCGCCCACGGGGATGTTGTGCCGCTCGGCGAAGGCGCGAAGCGCCGCCGTCGCCTCGGCGTAATGCACGCCGCCGCCGGCGATGAGGAGCGGCCGCTTCGCGCCCCGGATCGAGTCGGCCGCCACCTTGATCTCGCGCACGCCCGGCCGCGGCCGACGACGGTGCCATTCCTTCGGCGCGAAGAACGCCTTCGGCCAGTCGTAGGCGTCGGCCTGCACGTCCTGGCAGAAGGCGAGCGTCACCGGCCCGCAGTCGGCCGGGTCGGTCATGGTGGCGAAGGCGCGGGGCAGGGCGGTGAGCAGCTGCTCCGGCCGGGTGATCCGGTCGAAGTAGCGGCTGAGCGGCCGGAACGCGTCGTTCACCGTCATCGTGCCGTCGTTGAAGTCCTCGAGCTGCTGCAGCACCGGGTCCGGCGCGCGGTTCGCGAAGACGTCGCCGACGACGAAGAGCACCGGCAGGCGGTTGACGTGGGCGAGCGCGCAGGAGGTGACGAGGTTGAGCGCGCCCGGGCCGATCGAGGTCGTCACCATCATCGCGCGCTTGCGGTTCAGCGCCTTGGCATAGGCGATCGCGGCGTTCGCCATCCCCTGCTCGTTGTGGCCGCGCCAGGTCGGGAACTCGTCGCGGGCGGCATGGAGCGCCTCCCCCATCCCCGCGACGTTGCCGTGCCCGAAGATCGCCCAGGCGCCGCCGAGAAACGGCACGCCCTCCTCGTTGAGCTGCGCGGCGCAGTAGCGGACGAGCGCCTGCGCGGCGGTGAGGCGGACAGTCTTCATGCGGCGGCTCCCTTCTGTGCCCGGGCCTCGTCCCAGAGGCGGCAGAGGCGTTCATATTTTCCCGCCATGTCGGCGACGGCGGCCTCGTCGGTCAGCACGCCGGCGAGCCAGCCGCGCGCCGCCTCGGCGAAGATGGTGCGGCCGACCGCGAAGCCTTTCACCAGATCGTGGCGCGCGGCGGCGGCGAAGCTCGCGCCAAGCTCGTCGATCGGCGCCTCCAGCCCAAGCACCACGATGCCGCGGGTGTGCGGGTCGTTGCGGGTGATCGCGGCGCAGGCGTTCCTCCAGGCGGCATCGGTCTTCATCGGCTCGAGCTTCCACCAGTCGGGATAGACCCCGAGGTCGTAGAACCGCTCGATCACCTCGGCCGAGGTGGTGTCGGTGACCGGCGCCACCTTGGAGGGGATGATCTCGAGCAGGAACTCCAGCCGGTTCGCGCGGGCGGCGTGGAAGAGGCGCACGATCGTCGCCTCCTGCGCGGCCTTCATCGCCGCGCTGTCGTCGGGGTGGTAGAAGCAGAGCACCTTCACCACGTGCTCCACCGGCCACTCCGCGAGCGCCGAGCCATAGTCGGGCTCGATCTCGTCTTCCAGGCGCAGCGGCCGGCTGCCGGGGAACTCCACCGGCCGGCCGATCCAGAGCCCGCTGCCGGCGGCGGCGTAAAGCGCGTCGCGCCCGAGACGGCTATCGCAGAGCAGGCCATAGCCCGGGCGGCCGGCGGCGACTTGCTGCGCCGCCTCGAGGCACAGCGCCTTGAACCGGCCGATCCGGTCGCGCGACACCCCGAGCTCGTCGGCCACCGTCTCGAGCTGCATCCGGTGGTCGAAGGCGAAGACCC
>JBDHSS010000458.1:0-2573 GCA_039808205.1 Paracoccaceae bacterium
AGCACCTCGGGCGTCGTGCCGTAGAGGTAGTGCCGCAGCCCCTCGGCCCGGCCCTGGTCGAAGAGCGCGAGCATGAGGTCGGGGCCATAGACCCGGTCGGCGGCCTTGTGCCCGGCGCCATGCAGCGCCCAGACCAGCGGCATGCCGTCCGGGGTGACCATGAACGCGCGGTTGTGCGCCTGCCGCAGCGCGGGATCGGACTGGCAGCGCACGACGCCATGCACGTCGCGCAGGCAGACGTAGCCCTTGCGCCCCTCGCGGATCGCTTGGAGGATGCCGCCGACCGCCGTCGTCATGTTGACGGCGGACACCCGCACCCCGAGCAGGTTCATCCACGCGACCGGACCGCCCCCCATCGCAGCTCCCGGCACAGGCTGTGCTTGCGCCGGCATGGCGCTCTTCTGGTGCATGACCACGGCATCGAACCCTATAGAAACTCATCCCCACCCAGAGCCCCGAACCTAGGCGCCGGCCGCTCGCGTACACAGTCGGCAATTCGGCGTAGCGCTGCCCGAAAGGGGTGATGCCACCCGCGCGAGCGAGCCCGTGCCGCCTCAGCGCAAACGGCTCGGGTCGCCCCAGGCACAGCCGCCGTCGGCGCAGCCGTCGAAGCCCGCAAGCCCGATGCGCTCGACGGGGATGTCGCGGTAGCCGAGCGCCCGCGCCGGCGAGTCGGCCGCGAGCCGATAGTCGCCGCGGGCCGGATCGAGGAAACCCGGATCCCCGGTTCTGCTGCCTTCGTCGAGCCCGGCCGCCTGCGCCTCGGCGAGGTCGCCATGGCCGTTCGGAACGATCTCGGGCCAGGTCCGGAAGCTGTGGTCGCCGAGGTGGCCGGCATAGAGGTTGCCGGCGAAGCTCGCGTAGCCCGCGGCGTGTCCGGGGGCGTAGAGGTAGGTCACGAGCGCGTCGGGCTTGTCGAGCGCGACGACGTTGCCGGCGATGCGGTTCGGCTCGCCCCAGTCGGGGGTCCAGTCGCGTCCGGTGCCGTCATCGATGCGGAAGGCGGCGCCGGCGCCGTCGGCGATGACGTTGCCGGTGACAAGGTTGCTCCAGCCGCCATTGATGCCGATCCCCGCGACGTTGCCGAGCACGAGGTTGCTCGCGATCGTCACGCCGCTGGCCCGGCCGTCGAGATAGATCGCCCAGCTGATCGGCGTCGGCCACTCGTCGACGTTCTCGTACATCGGCGGCCAGAACGTCCCGTCCGGGCGGTTCATCAGCTCGCCGGTGCCGGTCACGAGGTTGTCGCGGATCACGACGCGCTGCGGGTCGGCCTGCATGCCCATCATCTTGATCGCGCCGCCATCCGCGGTCTGCTGGTTGGCGTCGCGCACCTCGTTGAGCTCGATCACCGTGTCATAGACCGCGTCCTGCGGGCCCCACAGCGAGCCGCCGGCGATGCCGAACTGGGCGGCGCGCTCGACGAGGTTGTTGGCGATGCGGCTGCCGCTGGTCGACTGGAACCAGATTCCGGCCGACTCGAAGTAGACCTCGCCGACGTCGGAGATCTGGTTGCCGGCGATCAGCGCGTTGTCGGAGCGGCCGAAGCTGCCGTAGGCGGTGCCGAGATAGATGCCGTTGCCCGCGACGTGGGCGATGCGGTTGCCGGTGATGCGCGCGCCGGAGCTTTCGGCGACGTGAATGGCGACGCCGACGTTCTCGAAGCTGTTGCCGGTCAGCCGCACGTCGGGCGATCCGTTGACGCGGATGGCGCCACCGCCGCGGGTGTCGGTGCCAAGCTTGCCGGTGCCGACCGGCGAGCCGTCGCGAAAGCCGAGGCCCTCAATGGTCATGCGCGCGGCGCCGTCGAGCTCGATCAGCGTCGGCAGCGTCCCGACCGAGATCGCCTGCGGCGTGGCATCGGCTTCCGGCAGGTAGCGCAGCCGCCCGGCGGCTCGGTCGTACCACCACTCGCGCGTCTGGTCGAGGAACTCGGGCCGGCCGGCGAGGAAGTAGCGGCTGCCGTTGCCGGTGAAGAAGTAAGCGGTGCCGCGGGTGTGCAGCACATGCGCATCGCGGTCGATCGAGACCACCGGCAGGGTGTCGCTGCCCCATTGGCTCGACGGATCGAAGCCGCCGACGATGTGCACGGTCAACCCCTCTGCGTCAGCAATCGGCGGCAGGTCGTCGGGACGGAAGCGGACCTTGAGGTTGCCGCTCCACTCCTCCCCCTCCGGCGGTGCCGCGGCGAAGAGCCAGCCGTCGCGCGGGCCGGCGTCGACCGGCACGTTCGGAAAGCGCGCCTGGGTTTCGCGGCGGCCATCGACGAAGAGCGCGGCAGGCTCCTCGCCGTCGGCGAGCGCCAGCGGCGCCGACCAGTGGCAGTCGGAATCGTCGATCCAGCCGAAGGTGCGCGGCCCACCGTGCAGCACCGCCGCCTCTCCCGGCGCGGGCCTGAGCGTGAGCCCGGCGTCGCGCTCGTCGAAGACGACGGTGCGGTCGAGCCAGTAGCCGCCGCCGCGCAGCAGGATGGTGTCGATCCCGTCGCTGGCGCGGGCGATGTCGCGGGCGCGCTCTAGGCTCGCGACCGGCCCGTCGCCGGAGCCGGTCGGCGCCGAGCGGCGGCCGCTCCA
>JBDHSS010000459.1:0-2571 GCA_039808205.1 Paracoccaceae bacterium
GGGCGAGCTCTGCGCCACGGTCAGCGTTTAGACCCATTTCGGCGCAACGGCAACAACGAACCGTACCGTACGTTACGGTTCGGCGCCAGCCCGGATGCCGGCGGCGGTTCGTCGCTCCCCTCAGCCCTGCTCGACCTCGCCGGCCAGCGGATCGAAGCCGAGCCGTTCGGGAAGGCGGCCGCCGATCAGCACGTCCACCGCCTGGTCGGCGGCGTCCTGGAAGGGCTCCAGCACGAGGTCGGCGCCGGCCGCCTTCAGCCGCTCGGCCTCCGATCCGCGATGCGAGGTGACGGCGATCGCGCCGCGGAAGCCCGCGGCGCGCAGCGCCTGGGCGACCGCCACGCGGGCGTCGCCATGCACCAGCCCGGTCTCGTGCACAGGCACGGTCGAGACCGCCCATTTCACGCCGTCGAGCGGCAGGTGCGCGATGAATTCGGGATCGGCCGCGTCGCCATATTCGACGTCGAGCCCGTGGCCGCGCCAGCGCCGCACCGCCGCCGGGTTGAAGTCGACGCCCAGCACGCGCACGCCGCGCGCCCTGAGCCGCAGCCCGATCGCCGTGCCGAAGCGGCCGAGGCCGAACAGGATGACGTCGTGCCCCTCCCCCGTACCGGCGTCGGCCGCGTCCTCGCGCGCCGTCGCGCGTCGCTCGAACAGGCCGAGGAGCGGGTCGAGCAGCGCGTAGAGCCGGTGGTCGTAGGCGATCATGTAGCTCGACGCCGCGATGGTGATCATGCCCACCAGCGTGATGAGGCCGAGCGTGTCCTCCGACAAATGCCCCATCGTCTCGCCGATGCCGGCCAGGATCAGCGAGAACTCGCTGATCTGGGCGAGCGCGACGCCGGTCAGCAGTCCGGTGCGCTTGCGATAGCCGAGCAGGCCGAGGATCGCCATGACGATCAGCGGCTTGCCCACGAGCACCACGACCGACAGCACCAGCGCCGCGGGGATGCTCGCCTCCAGCCCGCCGAGCTCGATCCTGGCCCCCAGCGAGACGAAGAAGAACAGCAGCAGGAAGTCGCGCAGCGGCGCCAGCCGCGAGCCGATCGCCTCGCGGTAGCGGGTCGAGGCGAGCGCGACGCCGGCGAGCAGCCCGCCCAGCTCCTGGCCGAGCCCGACCGCCTCGGCGAAGGCGGCGAGCAGCACGGCGAGCGCGATGGCGAAGCCGATCAGCAGCTCCGGCGTGCGCGCCAGCCGCTCCGTCAGCGGCTCCGCCGCGTAGCGGACGAACAAGGCGACGAACGCCAGCAGCCCGGCGCCCGAGGCCAGCACCAGCGG
The DNA here is from genome assembly GCA_039808205.1 of Paracoccaceae bacterium. Lineage (GTDB taxonomy): Bacteria > Pseudomonadota > Alphaproteobacteria > Rhodobacterales > Rhodobacteraceae > Amaricoccus. Next base: position 1,279 of record JBDHSS010000459.1, read on the forward strand.
CACGCTTTCCGGCCCGCCATGGTGCTCGGTGCCGACGCCGAGCGCCGACAGCGCGATCATCGCGACGACGACGATCAGGTCCTGCACGATCAGGAAGCCGAGCGCCACCTGCCCGTGCAGCGCGTCGATCTCGCGCTGGTCGGACAGCAGCTTGACCACGATGATGGTGCTCGAGAAGGCGATGGCGAAGCCGATATAGAGGCCCGCCAGCGGCGGGAAGCCGAGGCTGAGCGCGACCGCGAAGCCGAGGGCGGCGGTCGCCGCCACCTGCGCGAGGCCAGACAGCAGCGAGGACAGGCCGAGCGAGCGGATCAGCCCGATGTCGAGCTTGAGCCCCACCAGGAACAGAAGGATCGTGATGCCGAGGTCGGACAGGAGCTGGATCTCCGCCTCGTCATGGACGAGGGCGAGGCCCGACGGCCCGGCGATCAGCCCCACCGCGATGAAGGCGACGATGAGCGGCTGCCTGAGCAGGCTGCCGAGGAAGCCGACCGCCGAGGCCAGCACCAGCAGCGCGGCGACCTGCGCGAAGACGTTGTCGGCGATGAAGGCGGGCAGAGGCGGGCTCCGGGAGGCGAACGGCGCAGCATCGCCGCCCCGCGGCCGCCCCGTCAACCGGCCGCGGCCGGGAAACCGTGATGTTTGCGCTTATTCGATGCCGAGCTCGAAGGGAGTCCCCTCGAACGCCTCGGCCCCGCGGCCGATCCCTGCGATCGCCTCGACCATGCGCCCCTGCCGCCCGAGCAGCCCGTCGGCCAGCGCCACCAGCCGCGGGTTGGGCGTGGCCGAGGGCGAAGCGAGCCGCAGCGCCCGCGCCAGCTCCCGCTCGTCGCGATTTGGCGCCAGCGTCGAGGCGATGATGTAGGCGGCGGCCGTCGAGCGGCTGATACCTGCGAAACAGTGGACGACGGTCGGCCGCGTCCGGTCCCAGCCGCGCGCGAAGGCGATCAGCCGCTCGACATGCTCCTGCCCCGGCGGCGTCATGTCGGGCTGAGCCTCGACGATGTCGTTCATCGACAGCAGCAGGTGATGATGCGGCGCGACGCTGGCTGGCCGCGCCAGCGCGGTGCCGGCCGCCAGCAGCGAGACGACGCGCTCGGCGCGCGTGCGCGAGACGGTTTCCTCGAGGCGCGACAGGGGACAGACGAACAGCATGGACCACCTCCGCTCGGCGTCAGGCGCCGGACCATAGGTCCAACGCAACCCGGAGGCGAGTCCACGCCGCCTCGTCGCCGGGCAGGCCGAAGCGCAGCAGCGCCGCATCCCGCTCGAAACGCCGCACGAGGATGCCGT
>JBDHSS010000460.1:0-2569 GCA_039808205.1 Paracoccaceae bacterium
CTCGGCACCGGCGACCAGCGCCTCGGCCGCGCGCCGCTCGGCGGCGCCGGGCTCGAGCGCCGGGTTCGCGCCGCGCACCGACGGCAGCAGCAGGCTCATCATCTGGTCGTGAAACCGTGGGTCGCGCCAGAACAGCCGGAACACCTGGGCGAAGACCGCGCGGTGCTCGGGCCGGCTGATGAGGCTCGCCTCGAGCGCGGCATGGACGTCGCGGCGGTCGTCAAGGCCGGTCGCCTCCACCGCGCGGATCGCATCCAGCACCCGGCCGGTGCCGGCCGGCACGCCGGCGGCGCGCAGCGCGCGGGCGAAGTGGGCGACGTTCTCGGCGAGCTTGCCGCCGACGGGGACGTCGGGAGCCACGGGGGGCAGCGCGGCGGGCGGCGGCATCACCCCCCTACCCCGCTGTCGCCAGCGCCGCCTCGGCGTCCTCGAGGATCCGCTGCGTCTCCGAGCCCTGCAGCCGGGCGATGTCGTCCTGGTACTTGAGCAGCGCCCCGAGCGTGTCGGCGATCACCTGCGGCGTCAGCGCGATCGCATCGAGCGCGACGAGGCACTTCGCCCAGTCGATCGTCTCGGCGACCCCCGGCCGCTTGAACAGATCCTCGCCCCGCAGCCGCTGCACGAAGGCGATGACCGCGCGGCCGAGCCGCTCCGGCGCCTCCGGCGCCCGCGTGCGCAGGATCGCGAGCTCGCGCTCGAAGTCGGGATAGTCGACCCAGTGATAGAGGCAGCGCCGCTTCAGCGCGTCGTGCACCTCGCGGGTGCGGTTCGACGTCAGGATGACCACCGGCGGCTCCGGCGCGCGGATGGTGCCGAGCTCGGGGATCGTCACCTGGAAGTCGGACAGGGCCTCGAGCAGGAACGCCTCGAACGGCTCGTCGGTGCGGTCGATCTCGTCGATGAGAAGCACCGGCGCCCCCTCGGCGTGCGGCTCCATCGCCTCGAGCAGCGGCCGCCGGATCAGGTAGCGCGACGAGAACAGCTCCTCGGTCAGCGACTGGCGGTCGGCCACCCCCTCGGCCTCGGCGGTGCGGATCGCCACCATCTGCGCGGCGAAGTTCCACTCGTAGACGGCGCTGCCGGCGTCGAGCCCCTCGTAGCACTGCAGCCGGATCAGCCGGCGGCCGAGCCCCGCGGCCAGGGCCTTGGCGATCTCGGTCTTGCCGACGCCGGCCTCGCCCTCGAGAAAGAGCGGCCGCCCGAGCTTCAGCGCCAGGAACACCACGGTCGCGAGCCCGCGGCCGGCGACGTACCCCTGCCCGGCCAGCAGCGCGCGGGCGGCGTCGATCGTCGGCGGCAGCGGCACGGCCATGGCGGTCCTCCTGTGTCGGCATATGGCGGCGGGGCTCGCGGGAAATCAAGCCTCGGCCGGGCCGGCGGGTTCCGGCTCGGATTAACCGCGTCAACCTTTGCCGCCTGGCGCGGGGCGAGGTGCATGGATCGTGCATGGGTTGTGCATGCGATGTACGTCGAGCTTTCCCGGGTTAACCTTTGTTGCCCCCGCACTTTTCCGCCCGGCCGCCCCACTCTCCCCGCGGCGGCGCCCACTGGGTTTGCAGCGGCCGCGGCGCTGCGCTACCACATGCCGAGCAACCGGAGGAACGCAATGACCGAGGCAAGCACGGTTCGGGTGGGCGAGCTCGAGATCTCGAACCGCAAGCCCGTGGTGCTGATCGCCGGCCCCTGCCAGCTCGAGAGCCTCGACCACGCGCTCTTCATCGCCGGCCGCCTGCGCGAAGCCTGCGACCGCATCGGCATGGGCTTGATTTTCAAGAGTTCTTACGACAAGGCCAACCGCACGTCGGTCAGCGCCCGGCGCGGCGTCGGCATGGACCAGGGGCTTGCCATCCTCGCCGAGGTGCGCGCCCGCATCGGCTGCCCGACGCTGACCGACGTGCACCTGCCCGAGCACTGCGCCCCGGTCGCCGCGGCCGGCGTCGACGTGTTGCAGATCCCCGCCTTCCTGTCGCGCCAGACCGACCTCCTGCTCGCCGCCGGCCGCACCGGCGCCGCGATCAACGTCAAGAAGGGCCAGTTCCTCGCGCCTTGGGACATGCAGAACGTCGCCGCCAAGATCGCCTCGACCGGCAACGCCCGCATCCTCCTCTGCGAGCGCGGCGTCTCCTTCGGCTACAACACTTTGGTCGCGGACATGCGCTCGCTACCAATCATGGCGCGGACCGGCTACCCGGTAGTCATGGACGCCACCCACTCGGTGCAGCAGCCGGGCGGCCAGGGCGGCTCCTCGGGCGGGCAGCGCGAGTTCGCCCCGGTGATGGCGCGCGCCGCCATCGCCGTCGGCGTCGCCGCGGTCTTCATCGAGACCCACGAGGACCCCGACAACGCCCCGTCCGACGGCCCGAACATGATCCCGCTCGACGCAATGCCCGCGCTTCTCGCCGACCTGATGGCCTTCGACCGCCTGTCCAAGGCCAGCCCCCTGGACGCCTGACGCTTGCCGACCGCCCCCGCCGGCACTAGAACGACCGAGCCTTGGGGCGTCGCCAAGCGGTAAGGCAGCGGTTTTTGGTACCGCCATTCGGAGGTTCGAATCCTCCCGCCCCAGCCA
>JBDHSS010000461.1:0-2569 GCA_039808205.1 Paracoccaceae bacterium
GCGGCGGCGCTGCCGGCGCGGCTTCTTGGATCGGTGGCCGGCAAGCGCGTGCTCGACCTCTGCGCTGCGCCCGGCGGCAAGACGCTGCAGCTCGCCGCCGCCGGCGCGCGGGTGACGGCGCTCGATGTCGCGGAAGCGCGGCTGGCGCGGCTCGCAGCGAACCTCGCACGCACCGGGCTTGCCGCCGAGGTGGTGGCGGCCGACGCGCTCGCCTGGGAGCCCGCCGCGCCGTTCGACGCGATCCTGCTCGACGCGCCCTGCACCGCCAGCGGCACGCTGCGCCGGCACCCGGACCTGCCGTTCCTGCCACGCGAGGTGGCGCCGTTCGCGGCGTTGCAGACGGCGCTGCTCGCGCGTGCGTGGCAATGGCTCGGGCCCGGCGGCAGCCTCGTCTATGCGACCTGCTCGCTCTTCCCCGCGGAAGGCGAGGCGCAGGTGGCGGCGTTTCTCGCCGCCCACCCCGAGGCGCGGGTGGCCGCGCCCGAGGCCGCCCGCGGCATCGAGGCGACGTGGGTCGACGCGGCGGGCGGGCTGCGGCTCCGGCCGGACCTCTGGCCCGACCGCGGCGGCATGGACGGCTTCTATGCCGCGCGGCTGGTGCGAGCCGCCTGAGCCTCGGCCGCCGCGGGCAGCCAGTGCACGGCGTAGCTCTTGGTCAGGAGCGCGAAGCGCTCGGTGTAGATCGGACAGTCGGGGAACAGGATCGCAAGCTCGCGCTTGTTGAGCAGGTTCACCGATTCGACCGTGCGGCGGCGCTTGGCGAGGCTCATCCGGCGAAATCGCTTGGCGAGCGAGATCGACAGCATGCGCGCGCGCATCGGCGCGCCGAACCAGTGCATGAACGGCACGTGGAAGTGCGGCTCGATCGGAAAGCTGAAGGCCGGCGTCTGCACCCAGCCGGCGCGCCCGACGCGGCGCAGCTCGCTCGCCATCGCCTGCATGTCGGCCCAGCCGCCGACGTGCTCGATGACCGAGTTCGAGTGCACGAAGTCGATCGACTGGTCGGGGATGGTCGAGAGGTTGCGCGCATCGCCGAGGCTGCGGGTGAAGATCGAGTCCGGAAGGCCGGGCGGCAAGGCGCGGTCGAGCTCGAGCTCGTGATAGTTGAGAAGATCGATCCGCGCGATGCGGTCGAGCGAGAGGTTGTTCCAGTAGTCCGGACGCCCGCCGACATCGAGGATCACCAGGTCGCGGCCGAGCAGGTCGGCCACCGCGTCGAGCTTCTTGCGCAGGAGCGCCGCGCGCCGGCGGCGGAAGCGGTTGACCGTGCCATGACTGCCGTAGTCCGGAACGCGCATGTGAATACCCCCTTACCCAACATCGGCTGAATCGATCGCGGCGCATCATAACGGCGTCGGCTGCGATGCGATACCCGCACGGGCGGCTTTGTTTCCAAGGCGACGGGAATGGCGCGTGACATTCGCCGGCCCGCGGGAGATACCGTCGGCACACCAGTCGCTTCTCAGCCATAGTCGTTTGTCATGCCGCCGCTCTCCCTGACCCTGAAGGCGCTCGGCGAGGAGATCGCGCGCCCGGCGCGCGGCTGGCGCAACCGGGTGCGCGCGTCCCGCGCCGGTCTCGGGCGGGCGCCGGAAGTGGCCGAGCGGCTGCCCGAGCCGGTGCTGCTTGGCGACGCCGGGCGCGGGCAGGAGCTGGCCGCCGGCCGCTGGGTCGCGCTCGGGCACGCGGTGGCGATCGGCAAGGGCTCGATCTGGAACGCGCCCCTGCCCGACCCGCGGCTCGAGGCCGAGCGGCAGGCGTGCCTCTGGCTCGACGACCTGGCGGCGCTCGGCAACCGGCCGGCGCGCGGCGCCGCGCAGGCTTGGGTGCAGGACTGGATCCACCGCTTCGGCAGTGGCCGCGGGCCGGGATGGGAACCGGCGCTGGCCGGGCGGCGGGTCATGCGCTGGGCGGTGCACGCGACGATGCTGACGCAGGAGCTGAATCCGGTCGCGGCCGACCGCTTCTGGCGCTCGCTGGCGCGGCAGCGGCGGTTTCTCGCCACCGCCTGGCCGGAAGCGGCGACGGGCGTGCCGCAGCTCGAGGCGCTTGCGGGGCTGGTGTGGGCGGGCATCGTGCTGCCGCACCCCGACCATGCCGCGGCGCTCGCCGAGATGGCGGCGCTGGCCGAGACGCTGGTCGATGCCGCGGGCGGCACGCCGTCGCGGGCGCCGGAGGATCTCGCGCGGATCCTCGTGCTGCTGATCTGGACGGCGCGGCTGCTCGAGGACGCCGACCAGCACGCGATGGCGCCGCACCTGCAGGCGATCCTGCGGGCGGTGCCGGTGATCCGGCCGCTGCGCCTTGGCGACGGCGGCATGGCGCGGTTCCATGGCGGCGGCGCCGGCGACGCCGGCGGGCTCGACCCGGCGCTGGCCGAGCTGAAGCTGGTGGCGCAGCCGAAGCCGGCGCTGCCGATGGGCTTCGCCCGGCTGCAGGGCGGGCGCGTGGTGGTGGTGATGGACGGGGCGCCGCCGCCGGCGGAGACCGGCCACGCCGCGACGCTGGCGTTCGAGATGAGCGCCGGCCGGCAGCGGCTGGTGGCGAACGCCGGACCCGGCGCCGCCTT
>JBDHSS010000462.1:0-2553 GCA_039808205.1 Paracoccaceae bacterium
CGGTCGGAGAGGAGGACGAGGTGGGCCATGACGTTGGCGGGGTCGTCGACGAGCGCCCCCTCGGCCATCGCGACCGCCGCGGCGCGGTCGGTGCCGCGGCGGAAGCCGAGGGTCGCCTTCAGCGCCCGGATTCCGGGATCGGTCGGGTCGAGCTCGAAGGCGCGGGCGGCGTGGACGGCGGCGGTGTCGTAGTCCTGGATCTCGAGGGCGAGCGTGGCGAGGGCCGCGTGGGCCTCGGCCATGTCGGGGCGGATCTCGACGAGCATCCGGTACTGGTCGAGGGCGTCGCGGGTCGCGCCGGCGTCGCGCAGGAGCGCGGCGTAGCGGAGCCGCGCCTCGGCGTGCTCGGGGTTCAGGCGGAAGACGTTGCGGAGCTCGACCGAGGCGCGGTCATCGTCGCCGGCGTCGAGGTAGGCGAGGGCGCGCTGGTAGTGGGTCTCGGCGCGCTCGGCGGCGCTGTCGCAACCGGCGAGCGCGATGGCGAGGAGGAGGGGGCCGAGGAGGGCGAGGCGCATTGGCGGGTCTCCGGAGGACGCGGGCCCGGGGAGGGCCGGGCAAAGGGGCGGGCCCCCCCGTGGGGGCGCCGGCGGCAGGATAGTCCGAAGCCCGGGTTAACGAGAGCCTGCGGCCCCGTCCCGGAGCGTGGCGGGCGAAGGTGGGCGAGGAGAGATGGCCGGGCGCCGGAAGGGCACGCCTCCCCGGAGCGTCCGGATCGGCGGCGGGATCAGTAGGAGCCGTCCCTCTGGAAGGGGACGACGAGTGTCCTCACCAGGATGGTGACGTCGAGCCAGAGCGAGTGGCCCTCGATGTACTCGACGTCGTGGCGCACCCGATCGCGGCCCATGGCGAGATCCGCGAGCGGGCCGCGGTTGCCGCGGATCTGGGCGAGGCCGGTGATGCCCGGGCGCACCGCGTGGCGCTGGTGGTAGTTCGGGATCAAGGTCTCGATCGGCTGGCCGTCGATCTCGAGGTGGAGGGGGTGCGGGCGCGGACCGACGAGGCTCATCCGTCCGCAGAGCACGTCCCAGAGCTGGGGCAGCTCGTCGAGGCAGGTCTTGCGCAGGAAGCGGCCGACCACGGTCACGCGGTCGTCGCCGCGGGTCGCCTGGCGGCGGCCGCCGATGTCGGTGCCCTCGGGGCGCATGGTGCGGAACTTGGTGACGACGACGACCGAGCGGCCGGCGCCGAAGCGCGGCTGGCGGAAGAGGATCGGGCCGGGGGAATCGAGCCTGACCGCGAGCGCGATCAGCGCCATCAGCGGCGCGATCGCGACGAGCAGGACGAGGGCGCCGAGGCGGTCCATCGCCGCCTTGAGCCTCCAGGACAGCCGCCCGCCCGCTTCCGGGCTCCCGGCCGCCGCCATGCCCTGCCCGCTCGCGCCGGCGTAGCCGACCCCGGATTCGATCTCGGAATAATGTGCCATGTCACCCACATCCACACGCAACGACCCACACGACGCCCCTCGGGCGCGGACCGGGCTCCTCGCGGGATTACGCAACGCCCCGCGCGGGCGGTATACCGGTTCGCGATCCTGGTAGGGCGTCCCTCCACGGCCAGATCATTGGGCGAGTTACCCCTCCCGCCGCCGACATTAAGACACCGTTTACCGCCGAACTCAACAAAATTTAATTGATGGTTTAATGACTTGGCGACCGGCCATCCTCCGCCTGCCCGGTGGTCGGCGGGATGCCGCCCGGCGCGCCCCGGCGCCCCGGAAAAAGTCCCGCGAATTCAGTCCTCCCGCCCGCCGACGCCGTTCGGGCCGGCGGCGGCCGCCCCGGCAGGGCGGGCGATCCTGTGGCGGGCGCCCGCGGGGGGCGGGGCATTCCCGCCACGGGCCGGGGATTCACCACTTTTTGGGATGATATGTGGCCGATTAGCCTGTATGGAGGAGCGGGGCTGGCGGTGGAGCCCTCTCTTCTCTAGATTGGCGACGAGGGTGTCGTCCCGGGTCGGGACGGGGTGGTGTAGGATGGGTATGACGAGTACGCTCAGGATCTACAACGACCATTTCGGGCTGGCCGAGCGACCGTTCACGCTCCTTCCCGATCCCGACTTCCTCTACTGGTCCGAGAGCCATGCCCGGGCCTACACCATGCTCGAGTACGGCATGCTGACCCATGCCCCGATCACGGTGATCACCGGCGAGATCGGCGCCGGCAAGACCACGCTCCTGCGCCACCTGCTGCGCTCGCTCCCCGAGGACTTCACCGTCGGGCTGATCTCGAACGCCCAGGGCAACCGCGGCGAGCTCCTGCACTGGGTGCTGATGGCGCTCGGGGTGCAGGCCGAGGCGAGCGCGAGCTACGTCCAGCTCTTCGCCAAGTTCCAGGACTTCCTCATCGAGGAGTACGCGAGCGGGCGGCGGACGATGCTGATCTTCGACGAGGCGCAGAACCTCTCGATCGAGACGCTCGAGGAGCTCCGGATGTTCTCGAACATCAACGCCGACAAGGACGAGCTTCTCCAGCTCGTGCTCGTCGGCCAGCCCGAGCTCCGCGACCTCATCGCCCAGCCGCGCCTCACCCAGTTCGCGCAGCGCGTCGCGGCGGA
>JBDHSS010000463.1:0-2546 GCA_039808205.1 Paracoccaceae bacterium
CTGCGCTTCCATGAGGATTGGGACGGGGATCTCTCGCGGATCTACGGCGACTACAGCTACTGATCCTCCTCTGAAATCATCGGGTTGCCGAGCGCCGCGCACGCAGGCGTGAGGCGCCGTGTCGAATTCCCCGCGGATTCACGTCTCCTTTACGATGCCGTCACGCCGCTGGGCGCAGGATCGGGCAAACGCACGGGAGATGACCGCCATGTCGCGATTCGAGATGCTTTCCCAGCCGGCGCGCCGGACCCCGATCCGGGCCGCCGTGCTCGACCTGCTCGCCCTAGCGGCCCCCCGCCCCGCGGCGCTCGGCGGCCCGAGCGAGGAGGAGGCGGAGTTCCTGGAGACGCTGCGGCGGATTGTCGCGCGGAGCGCCAGCGAGGACCTGTGGGACAAGTACCACGCTCCCGCTAATGATACCCGTGCTCGGGTCTTCGCCCGCTATCGCGACTGAGCTTTCGCGCCGGCCGCGGGTCCGGCAGGTTGGCCGGCGCCTCAGTGCCTTGGTTCGTGCTGGTGTGTCGTACCTGTCGGAGGGTTCAGGGTGAAACGCCGCGCCCGGAATCAGGTGAAGCCGCCGCGCTCGATCATCAGCGCGGCGAACTCGTCGTAGGCGGCGCGCCAGGCCGCCTGCAACTCGCAGGTGAAGTGCGGCCCCAGGGTCTCGCCGAGCGTGACGAGCAGCGCCGCGCCCATCGGCGCGAAGTGCTCTGCCCGGACCCCGATCCCGCGGTGGGCGCGGGCGAGCCCATCTATCTCCTCGGCGAGCTCGACGGGATCGTCCATGAGCTCGGCGATCGAGGTGAGCGTCGTCATGAAGCGCATGCCCTGCCCGGCGAGATCGGTGCGGAACAGCCGGCGCAGGTCGGGGGCGAGGACGAAGAGGTTGTCGTAGAACTGGCTCGACGCCGGCAGGATCCGCTCGCGGACGAGATCGAGGCTCTCGCGAACCAGCCGCTTCCGGTTGTCATCGAGCATTTCCCCCCTCCCGCGCTCCGGCAAGCCAAGGATGTCACGCCGGCGCTCCCGCGCTTTGATCTGGCGCACGGAGTCGCCGGGCGCGACAAGGTGGGCGCGCGCGTCAGGCCGGATGCGGCTCGGCCTCGAGCGGCACCGGCGTCTGCTCGTCGCGGAACGGATCGCGGGGATAGACCCCGAGGATCTGCAGCTTGGTGGTGAAATAGGCGAGCTCGTCGAGCGCGCGGCGCACTCGCGGCTCGTCCGGGTGGCCTTCGATGTCGGCGTAGAACTGCGTCGCGGTGAAGTGGCCGCCGAGCATGTAGCTCTCGAGCTTCGTCATGTTGACGCCGTTGGTGGCGAAGCCGCCCATCGCTTTGTAGAGCGCCGCCGGGATGTTGCGCACCCGGAAGACGAAACTGGTGATCGCCTCGCGCTCCGGGGTCGGCGCCGGCTCCGGCGCCATGGCAAGGAAGCGCGTGGTGTTGTTCGACTGGTCCTCGATGTGGCGGGCGAGGACGTCGAGACCGTAGATCTCGCCGGCGAGCTCCGAGGCAAGGGCGCCGATGCTCCGGTCGCGCTGCGCCGCCACGGCCTCTGCCGAGCCGGCGGTATCGGCGCCCACCCGCGGCTGCAGGCGATGCTCCCGCAGGAACGCCCGGCACTGGCCGAGGAGCACGGTATGGCTCATGGCGGTGCGGATGTCCTCGATCCGGGTGCCGGGCAGGCCGAGGAGGTTGATGTGCACCCGGAGGAAATGCTCGCGGATGATGTGAAGCCCGGAGTCGGGCAGCAGGTGGTGGATGTCGGCGACCCGGCCGTAGGTCGAGTTCTCGACCGGCAGCATGGCGAGATCGGCCCGCCCGTCCTTCACCGCCTCGATCGCCGCCTCGAAGGTGCTGCAGGGCAGGCCCTCCATCCCGGGAAACGCCTCGGCGCAGGCCTGATGCGAATAGGCGCCGCGCACGCCCTGGAACGAGATCTTGCCGGTCTGCATCGTGGTCACCTCGGGTTTCGAGCCGGCCGCGGTATGGCAGAAAGCCGGGCCGTTGGAAACCCGGCCGGTCTGCCGCCGATGCCGCGGCGCGGCCCGATTGTGACTTGCGCCGACCGGCGCCGCACCGGCTAATTGGCCGGTGACCCCCGAAGTGCCATGGAGCCCGCCAATGTCCGACCTGCCCGAAGGCGCCAGCCGGCGCGACCTCCTGATCGGCGGCGCGGCGCTCGCGGCCGCCCAGGGTTTCGCCACCGTGGCGTTCGGCCGGGCCGGCACGGCGCCGGTCGAACGGCTGACGGAGGCCGACATGGTGCTCGCCGAGGCCGGCGCGGCGAACGCGCCGAAGGTCGGCGCCGCCGAGGGGCTGAAGGCATCGGCGTTCCTCTCCTCGGACGATCCGTTCGCGCCGCAGGATGCCGACCTCGACAAGGCGGTGAGGCAACTGAAGGCCGACCGGCGGTTCTCGGTCCTCGACCTCGAGGGCCGGGCGATCACCCTCGACCGCACCCTCGACATCGACGACGGCGACGGCAGCCCGTTCACCAAGCCGCTGAAGATCATGAACGGCACGCTCATCCCCTCTGACAAGTGG
>JBDHSS010000464.1:0-2545 GCA_039808205.1 Paracoccaceae bacterium
CGGAAGACGTCGAGGGTGGCCATGGCGATTTTGAAGCCGTCGCCGGACCTGCCGATCAGCGCCGAGGCGGGGAGGCGGAGGTCGGTGAGGCTGAGGCGGGCGAGGGGGTGCGGGGCGATGGTCTCCAGGCGCTCGGCGATGGTGAGGCCAGGGGTGTCGGCGGGGAGGAGGAATGCGGAGAGGCCGCGGGCGCCCGGGGCCTCTCCGGTGCGGGCGAAGAGGACATAGAGGTCGGCGATGCCGCCGTTCGAGATCCAGGTCTTCTCGCCGTTGAGGACATAGGCGTCGCCGTCCCGTGTCGCGGTGGTGGCGGTGGCGGCGACGTCGGAGCCGGACTGCGGCTCGGTGAGGGCGAAGGCGGCGAGGGCGCGGCCCGAGCGGGTCTCGTGGGAGCCAGCGAGCCTGTTGCTCCGGCGTGCCGAAGAGCGAGATCGCACCGGTGCCGAGGCCCTGCATGGCGAAGGCGAAGTCGGCGAGGCCGTCGTGGCGGGCGAGCGTCTCGCGGATCAGGCAGAGGGTGCGGACGTCGAGGGGCGCAGGGTGCGCCGGGTCGATCGCGGAGTGGCTGAGCCAGCCGGCGTCGCCGAGCTGGCGCACCAGCCGGATGCAGGTGGCGTCGGTGTCGGCGTGGTCGAGGTGGGTGAGGTTCGCGGTCGCCCAGGCGTCGAGCTCCAGCGCGAGCGCCTTGTGGCGGGGCTCGAAGAACGGCCAGTCGAGGAAGCTCCGGTCGGCCATCAATTGCCCTCGAACATCGGTTTCTGCTTCGCGACGAAGGCGTGGTAGGCGCGGGCGAAATCCTCGGTCTGCATGCAGATCGCCTGGGCCTGGGCCTCGGATTCGATCGCCTGTTCGAGGCCCATCGACCATTCCTGGTTGAGCTGGGTCTTCGTCATCATGTGGGCGAAGGTGGGCCCGGCGGCGATCCGGCCGGCGAGCGCCAGCGCCTCGGCGTCGAGGTCGGCGGCGGGGACGAGGCGGTTGAAGAAGCCCCACCCCGCGCCTTCCTCGGCGGTCATCACCCGGCCGGTGTAGAGGAGTTCGGCGGCGCGGCCCTGGCCGATGAGGCGGGGCAGCATGGCGCAGGCGCCCATGTCGCAGCCGGCGAGGCCGACGCGGGTGAAGAGGAAGGCGGTCTTCGCCTCCGGCGTGCCGAGGCGAAGGTCGGAGGCCATGGCGACGATGGCGCCGGCGCCGACGCAGATGCCGTCGACGGCGGCGATGACCGGCTTCGTGCAGGCGAGCATTGCCTTGACGAGGTCGCCGGTCATCCGGGTGAAGGCGAGGAGGCCCTTCATGTCGCGGCCGACGAGCGGGCCGATGATGTCGTGGACGTCGCCGCCGGAGCAGAAGTTGCCGCCGTTCGAGCCGAAGACGACGACGTCGATTGTCTCGTCGTAGGGGAGCGCGCGGAACCAGTCGCGCAAGGCGGCGTAGCTCTCGAAGGTCAGCGGGTTCTTGCGCTCGGGCCGGTCGAGGGTGACGTGCGCAATGCGGTTCTCGACGCGCAGGCGGAAGGGCTCGGGTGTCGTCATGCGTCGGTTCCCCGCTTGGCGAGGCGGCTGCGCACCGCCTGAAGCTGTTCGATCAGGTGGTCGGCTTCGGCGACGGTGACGACGCCGAGGAGCTCGTTCACCCAGGCCTCGTGCCGCTCGGCGAGGGCGGCGAAGGCGGCGGCACCCTCCGGCGTCAGCTTCGCCAGCATCGCCCGGCGGTCGCCTTCGACCGGCAGGCGCTGGGCGAGGCCTTCGGCTTCGAGGCGATCGACGATGCCGGTGACGTTGCCGTTCGAGACCCGGAGCACCGAGGAGAGCTCGCTCATCTTCAGGCCATCGGGCGCCCGGAAGAGCGCCGCCATGACGTCGAAGCGCGGCAGCGTCGAGTCGAGCCCCCGCAGACGCTCGCGGAGCTCGGCCTCGACCATGCGCGAGACCGAGAGGATGCGAAGCCAGAGGCGCAGGCGCGACTTGGAGGCGGCGTCGGGCAGCGGGTCGATCAGGCTCATACCTCGCCTCCGGAGATCGAGATCGCCTGGCCGGTGACCGAGGCCGCGCCGTCCGAGCAGAGCCAGAGGACGCATGCCGCCACCTCGTCGACCTCGATGAAGCGGCCCTGCGGGTTGGCAGCGAGGAGCGGGGCCTCGGCCTCGGCGCGGCTGCGGCCGGTCCTGGTCATGATGGTTTCGAGGGAGCGCTCGAGCATCGGGGTCAGCATGTAGCCGGGGCAGACGGCGTTGACGGTGACGCCGGTCCTGGCGGTCTCGAGCGCCAGCGCGCGGGTGAGGCCGATGACGCCGTGCTTCGCCGCACAGTAGCCGGTGACGTAGGGGTAGCCCTTGAGGCCGGCGGTCGAGGCGACGGCGACGAGCCGGCCCCAGCCGGCATCGAGCATCGGCGAGAGCGCGGCATGCCAGGTCGCGTAGACGCCGCCGAGGTTCAGATCGACCATTGCGGTGAAGGCCTGCGGCTCGGTCTTCAGGAACGGGCGGCTGGTGGCGGCGCCGGCGTTGGCGACGACGATCGACGGGGCGCCCCAGTCGGCGCTCGCG
>JBDHSS010000465.1:0-2525 GCA_039808205.1 Paracoccaceae bacterium
CCCATCTCCACGAGCTTCTTGAGGTTGTAGCTGACATTGGAGCCCTGGTAGTAGCCGCGGGTCTTGAGTTCGCCCGCACTCACCTCGTTCTCGCCGATGTTGAACAGGAGAAGCGCCTGCACCGCGTTGATCTCGATCTGCCCCAGCCGCTCGAACTCGTCCTTGATGACATCGAGCAGCAGCCGGTGCAGCCGCTCCACCAGCCCGAGCGTCTCCAGATACCCGGCATGCACGCCCCCGCGGGGGCGATCCTCGACGATTGCGTGCAGGCTCATCTCTCACTCCGCCTCGCTGCTGCTTGCGGGCAGAGTGGTCACAAAGGGCAAAATTTCGGTTAAGCCGCGAAGGCTCCCGGTCAGCCGCCGCGCCCGGTGCGGGCGAAGGCCGCAATCTCGGCAACAAGGCCGCCGAACGGTTCGGGCGCCGGTCCTGCCCCGGTGATCCAGGGATAGAGATCCTGGTCGTTCTCCGACAGAAGCGCATCGTAGAGGTCGAGCGCCGCATCCGCCATCTGCCCCAACCGCGCGTCCGCGAAGGGGCCGAGGATCAGGTCCATCTCCTTCGTGCCCCGCCGCCATGACCGCATGGTCATGCGCTTCAGCCGCGTCTCTTGCGTTTCGCTCATCCGGTCTCGCTCCTCCGCCTGTGCGGGCATGACCTGCCGTTGCCGCTTGAACCGGGCGGGGCGCCACCTTAAGACATGGGTCCGGCGATTTCAAACCGGAGCCCGATCATGGCCTTCCTCTCCGACACGCTGGCGCGCGTCAAGCCGTCCCCGACCATCGCGGTCACGAACAAGGCGCGGGAGCTGAAGGCGGCGGGCAAGGACGTGATCGGCCTCGGCGCGGGCGAGCCCGATTTCGACACGCCGCAGAACATCAAGGACGCGGCCAGGCGTGCGATCGACGAGGGGAAGACGAAATACACCGCCGTCGACGGCATCCCCGAACTGAAGGAGGCGATCTGCCGCAAGTTCGCGCGCGAGAACGGGCTGGGCTACACGCCCGCCCAGATCAGCGTCGGCACCGGCGGCAAGCAGATCCTCTACAACGCGCTGATGGCGACCTGCAATCCCGGCGACGAGGTGATCATCCCCGCGCCCTACTGGGTGAGCTACCCGGACATGGTGCTGCTGGCCGGCGGCACGCCGGTGACGGTGGAGTGCGGGATCGAGGACAGCTTCAAGCTGACGGCGGAAAAGCTCGAGGCGGCGATCACGCCGAAGACCAAGTGGTTCATCTTCAACTCGCCCTCCAATCCCACTGGCGCCGGCTATACTGCAAGCGAACTCAAGGCCTTGACGGATGTTCTTCTGAAGCATCCGCAGGTCTGGATCATGTCCGACGACATGTATGAACACCTCGTCTTCGACGATTTCCGCTTCGTCACGCCCGCCGAGGTGGAGCCCGGCCTCTACGACCGGACGCTGACCTGCAACGGCGTCTCCAAGGCCTATGCGATGACCGGCTGGCGGATCGGCTACGCCGGGGGGCCCGCGCCCCTGATCAAGGCGATGGGCACGATCCAGTCGCAGTCGACCTCCAACCCCTGCTCGATCGCGCAATATGCCGCGGTGGAGGCGCTCGACGGGCCGCAGGGGTTCCTGACGGAGAACAGGCGGACCTTCCAGCGGCGCCGCGATCTCGTCGTGTCGATGCTGAACCAGGCGAAGGGGATCAAGTGCCCCCGGCCGGAGGGCGCCTTCTACGTCTATCCCGACATCTCGGGCCTCATCGGCAAGACCTCGGCCGGCGGCGCGAGGATCGGCAGCGACGAGGACTTCGCCACCGCGCTGCTGGAGGAGACCGGCGTCGCCGTGGTGTTCGGCGCGGCCTTCGGGGTTTCGCCGAACTTCCGCGTCAGCTACGCTACCTCGGACGCGGCGCTGGAGGAGGCCTGCCGGCGCATCCAGGCGTTCTGCGCGGGCCTGCGCTGAGGGGGCACATGGCGGGTGATCTGCCGGACCACTACTTCCGCATCCGCGAGAACGGCGCGGCGGTCTTCCGCGTCGACACCGAAAACCGCCAGCGCCGGATCGAGATGGACCAGATCGCCATCGTCAACGTGAAGAACGGCGAGATCAGGCCCCACGGCGACCGCGCGCTGTCCGAGGCCGACATCGCCGCAATCCGCGACTGGATGGCAGCGCGGACCGAGCTTCTCGCCCGGCGCGACATCGACGACATCCTGCGTACGGTGGACCACCTGAACCTGACCGCCCACTGGGCGCAGTCGAAGGCGACCGACGCCCAGCTCGGCGCGGTGACCGACGCGCTGCTGCTGGCGATGCACGACCTGCGCATGGTGCTGGTGCGGCGGAAGGCCGAGCGGATGGAGGCGGGTCCGGGCGAGGGCTGATCGGCACGCAGGCCCGGGCGCTGTCAGCCCCGCGAAAAAACGGAAGGCGCCCCGGGAGTCCGTCCCCGCTTCACGGGGGTGACAGAGGGAAGCCCCGACTCCGCCCTCCCGCCCGGGCGACCAGCCCGGGCGGCGCCCGACCGCCCCCTCGGGCGGGCGCATTGCGA
>JBDHSS010000466.1:0-2521 GCA_039808205.1 Paracoccaceae bacterium
CCGGGCCGGTGCCGGCGGCGATGCCGCTCGCGCGGCCGGTGCCGCCGCTCCGCGTCGCCGCCGGCCAGCGCGGCGGCCGCATGGGCGCGACGGCGGAGGACTGGAAGGAGTTCTGATGCCTGGCCACGCGGGAGCCGGCGCCGCTCCCGGCGGCATGACGCCGGTGCGGGTGCTCGTCGTCGACGACTCGCGGGCGATGCGGGCGCTGATCCGCGCCACGCTCGAGCGCGATCCCGCAATCCGCGTCGTCGGCGAGGCGGGCGATCCCTACGAGGCGCGCGAGGCGGTCAAGGCGGTGGTGCCCGACGTCATCACCCTCGACGTCAACATGCCGCGGATGGACGGCCTCGCCTTTCTCGAGCGGCTGATGCGGCTCAGGCCGACCCCGGTCGTCATGGTGTCGACCGAGGTCGCGACCGGGGCGGCGACGACGCTCGCGGCGCTCGCGCTCGGCGCGTTCGACTGCGTCTGCAAGCCGACGGGGGCGCTCGGGCTCGCCGATCCGTTCCCCGACCTCGCGCTCCGGGTGCGCGCCGCCGCCGGGGCGCCGGTGGCAGCGCTCGGGGCGCGGGTGCGCGGCACCGCGCCCGCCGCCTTCCGGCCGAACGGTCGCGTCGTCGGCATCGGCGCGTCGACCGGCGGCATCGACGCGCTCCTGACCGTGCTGTCGGCCTTCCCGCGCGACTGCCCGCCGACGCTCGTCACCCAGCACATGCCGGCGAGCTTCACCGCGATCCTCGCCGAGCGGCTCGACGCGCATTGCGCCGCCGAGGTGCGCGAGGCCTGGAGCGGCGCGCCGCTCGAGCCCGGCCGGGTCTATCTCGCGCCGGGCGGTGCGCATCTCGAGATCGCCGGCCGGCAGCGGCTGGTCTGCCGGCTCGGCACGTCCGAGCCGGTCTCCGGCCACCGCCCGTCCGCCGACGTGATGTTCGAGGCGATGGCGCGGCTCGGGCCCGGTGCGGTCGGGGTGATCCTGACCGGCATGGGGCGCGACGGCGCCGCCGGGCTCCTGCGCATGCGCGAGGCGGGTGCCGCCACGCTGGGCCAGGACCCGGCGACGAGCCTCGTCTACGGCATGCCGCGGACGGCGCACGAGATCGGCGCCGTCGAGCGCCAGCTCGGTCTGCCGGCGATCGCCGGAGCGGTGCTGGCGCTCTGCGCGGCGGCGTGAGGGCGGGCGTGGCGGGTGCGGAGGCAAGGTGGTAGGATGGCGCTGCGACAGCCGGGTGGGGACGCGATGGAGCAGCCAAGGGATCTCCGGTTCACCGCGGAGGCGTTCATCGCCTGGGCGATCGACGAGCCGGGCCGCTACGAGCTCGTCGACGGCGTCGTCTACGCGATGGCCTCCGAGCGCGTCGCTCATGCGCGGGCGAAGGCCGAGGTCTACATGTCCTTGCGAGCGGGAATCGCCGCGCGCGGGCTCGGCTGCGAGGCGCTGATCGACGGCGTGGCGGTGAAGATCGACGACGCCTCGGTGTTCGAGCCCGATGCGCTCGTCCGCTGCGGACCGGCGGCGCCGGGGGACGCGGTCATCGTCGACGACCCGGTCATCGTCGTCGAGGTGGTGTCGCCGTCGAGCCGCGCCATCGACACCGGCATGAAGCTCGCCGGCTACTTCCGGGTGCCGAGCGTCCGGCACTATCTCATCGTCGACACCGCTGGCCGCCTCGTCATCCACTACCGCCGCGACGAGGAGGGCGCGATCGCGGTGCGGATCGTCGGCGAGGGGGTGCTCGCGCTCGACCCGCCGGGCATCGAGATCGCGGTCGCCGACATCTTCCCGCGGTCCTGAAACGCGCTGGACAGGTCTCGGGCGGGGCACATAAGCTCGCGCCACCAGCCCCCGCAGCGGAGCCCGCATGTTCGAGACGCTGACCGCTGCCGACACCAAGCCGTGGACGACGGGCACCGAGCGGCCCTTCGTGCGGATCACCCGGATCACCAAGAAGTTCGGCGACTTCACCGCCGTCGACGAGGTCAGCCTCGACATCTTCAAGGGCGAGCTGTTCTGCCTGCTCGGCGGGTCGGGCTGCGGCAAGTCGACGCTGCTCCGAATGCTCGCGGGCTTCGAGACGCCGACCGCGGGCAAGATCGAGATCGACGGCCAGGACATGGCGGGGATCCCGCCCTACGACCGGCCGACCAACATGATGTTCCAGTCCTACGCGCTCTTCCCGCACATGACGGTGGAGAAGAACGTGGCTTACGGGCTCCTGCGCGACGGCGTGGGGCGCGACGAGGTGCGCGCGCGGGTGGCGGCGATGCTGAAGCTCGTGCAGCTCGAGCGCTTCGCCGCGCGCCGGCCGCATCAGCTCTCGGGCGGACAGCGCCAGCGCGTGGCGCTGGCGCGCAGCCTGGTCAAGCAGCCGAAGCTCCTGCTGCTGGACGAGCCGCTCGGCGCGCTCGACAAGAAGCTGCGCGAGGAGACCCAGTTCGAGCTCGTGAAGATCCAGGAGACGCTCGGCGTCACCTTCATCGTCGTCACCCACGACCAGGAGGAGGCGATGACGCTCTCCACCCG
>JBDHSS010000467.1:0-2504 GCA_039808205.1 Paracoccaceae bacterium
GTCGACCTGCGGCGGATCTCGATCCTGAAGCTCGCCGAGCAGTACCTGGGCTTCGTCGAGGCGGCGAAGCGGCTCCGGATCGAGCTGGCCGCCGACTATCTGGTGATGGCGGCGTGGCTCGCGTTCCTGAAGTCGCGGCTGCTCCTGCCGCCCGACCCGGCCGACGAGGGGCCGTCGGGCGACGAGATGGCGGCGCACCTCGCCTTCCAGCTGCAGCGGCTCGAGGCGATGCGCGAGGCGGCGGCGCGACTCCTCGGGCGCGACCAGCTCGGCCGCGACGTCTTTGCCCGCGGCGAGACCGAGGCGGTGCGGCGCGCGGTCAAGGTGACCTTCACCGCGAGCCTCGTCGAGCTGATGCGCGCCTATGCCCGGATCAAGACCAGGGACGACTTCACGCCGCTGCACCTGGCGCGCGGGCCGGTGCTGGGCATGGAGGCGGCGCTGGAGCGGATGCGGGGCTTTCTCGGCACCCGGCTCGGCTGGCAGGAACTGGCGGCCTGGCTGCCGGCCGACTGGCTCGACGCGCCGCTCCGGCGGCGGTCGGCGACGGCGGCGAGCTTCGCGGCGGCGCTGGAGCTGGTGAAGGCGGGGTCGCTCGAGATCCGGCAGGAGGGCGCGTTCCGGCCGATCTGGCTGCGCCCGCGCGGCGAGGGAGAGGTGCTGTGAACGACGAGACCGGGCGCGGCTTCGATGCGGGCGTGCTGGCGGTGCCACCGCCCTGCGAGCAGGAGCGGATGGTCGAGGCGGTGCTCTTCGCCAGCCGCGACCCCCTGGGCGCGCGCGAGATCGCCGAGCGGCTGCCTGCCGGCTGCGACGTGCCGGAGGCGCTGGCCGCGCTCCGCCGGCGTTACGAGGGCCGCGGCGTGCAGCTCGCGCGCGTCGGCGACGCCTGGGCGTTCCGCACCGCGGCGGACCTCGGCTTCCTGATGAGCCGCGAGGTCGTCGAGACGCGCAAGCTCAGCCGCGCCGCCATCGAGACGCTGGCGATCGTCGCCTACCACCAGCCGGTGACGCGGGCGGAGATCGAGGAGATCCGCGGCGTCTCGGTGTCGGCGGGCACGCTCGACCAGCTGGTCGAGATGGGCTGGGTGAAGCTCGGCCGGCGGCGGATGACGCCGGGGCGGCCGATGACCTTCGTCGTGACGCAGGGCTTTCTCGACCACTTCGGGCTCGAGTCCGACCGTGACCTGCCGGGCCTCGCCGAGCTGCGTGCGGCCGGGCTGCTCGACAACCGGCCGAATCCGGAGGCGGGATCGTCGGCCGATGGCGACGAGGGCGATGACGGCGAGGGGGTGGCGCAGGGCGAGCTGATCTGACCGCCTTCGGGGGCGTTCAGGCGGCGCGGAAGTGCTTGGAGAGCTTCAGCCCCTGGCCCTGGTAGTTCGAGCCGAGCGCGTCGCCATAGAGCACGTCGGGTCGCTCGGCCATGCGCTCGTAGACGAGCCGGCCGACGACTTGGCCGTGGTCGAGCGCGAACGGCGCCTCGTGGCAGCGCACCTCGAGTACGCCGCGCGATCCGGCACCGCCGGCGCGCGCGTGGCCGAAGCCCGGATCGAAGAAGCCGGCGTAGTGCACGCGGAACTCGCCCGCCATCGCGACGTAGGGCGCCATCTCGGCGGCGAAGTCGGGCGGCACGTGCACCGCCTCGCGGCTCACCAGGATGTAGAAGGCGCCGGGGTCGAGGATGATGCCGCGGTCGCGCGCGACCACCGGCTCCCAGAAATCCGAAGGCGCGTAGTGGTCGAGCCGGCCGAGGTGGATGAGGCCGGCGTGCGGCTTCGCCCGCCAGCCGACCCGGCCGCCGGGAAGCGCGAGGTCGACCGAGAAGGCGAGGCCGCCGGAGATGTGCGCCTCGCCGTCGACCAGCCGTTCGCGCTGGTGCAGCGCCGCGAGGTCGGCGTCGGCGAGGGTTGCGTCGCCGCGCCGGAAGCGGATCTGGTTGAGGCGCATGCCGGGCTTCACCACGACCGAGAACGAGCGCGGCGAGATCTCGGCCCAGAGCGGGCCGCGATAGCCCGCGGGCACGCGGTCGAACTCGGTGGCGTGGTCGGCGATCAGCCGGGTGAAGAGGTCGAGCCGGCCGGTCGAGCTCTTGGCGTTCGCCGCGGCGGCGATGTCGGCGGGCAGGGCGAGCCCCTCCACCAGCTGCACGAGGTAGACGCAGCCCTTCTCGAGGACCGCCTCGGCGCCGAGCCCGAAGCGGTGCATCTCGAAGTCCGCGAGGCGTTCCGCGACGGTGGCGGCACCCGGCAGGAACGAGGCGCGCACCCGGAACGCCAGATCGCCGAGGCGCAGATCGAGGCTCGCCGGCTGCACCTGCCCGGCGACCGGCGGCGTCGTCGCGGTGATCTCGCCGGCCGCGAGCATCCGCGCGATCCCCTGCGCGGGGATCACGCCGTCCGCTTCGGCGGCGACGGCACGGGGGAGTGTGGTCGGGCTAGCGAGATTCGAACTCACGACCTTTCGACCCCCAGTCGAACGCGCTACCAGACTGCGCTATAGCC